>CABUTP010000159.1 GCA_902494545.1 uncultured Collinsella sp.
GGTGGCGGGGAAGGGAATCGAACCCCTGACACGAGGATTTTCAGTCCTCTGCTCTACCAACTGAGCTACCCAGCCATTTGATGTGTGCCTTGTTTCAAGGCTTGATTAGTATAACCAAGGACGCGTTCCGGTCAACCGAGAATTTTAAAAAAGTTTTTGAGCACAGCCTCGGTTCTATAAATCGGCACGTCAGAGGCATCAGCCGGCAGCAAGAAGTTTTTCACTCAGAGCCGCACGGGCAAACTCACTTGGCGTCATCCCCTCGGCAGCCGCCCGTCGACGAATAGCCTCCTTCATTCCCAGAGGAATCTTGACCGATAGCGTTGCCGTTCCCTCACCTGAGAGTGGAGGCCGTCCATGCACGATTCCGCCAACGGTGTGTTCGCTATCCGGAAACTCTCCGCGCTCGTACGACTCACACCACGCGTCAATCATTTCATCCGTTACAACCTGACCACTAGCGGTCGTATATGTCTCGCCCATCATCGACCCCTTCCGTCAGGTGCTTTTTGGGGTTGGGATGAATCTCGACATCCATGCATTTCCTCCCCCATCTTACCCAATTTCGTATGACGAAATTCCGCTGTCGCCAATTCTTAAGCCGGCACCCGTTGAAAGGCAGGGGGCGAAACAATGATTGAAGGGCGCTCCAGTACTGCCCAGGCACCTGGGTGAGAGCACGCGTGCCAAGGACGAACGTTTTCGTAGCACACGAGGACGTTGCCGCTACGGTCGATGAAGGCGATGTCGATGGGATAGGCCATAAAGCAGGTGTGAACCGAGGAGCAGCGCGGAAACGCCATGACAAGCGGCAGTCCGCTGGCGGCAATCGGCCGCCGTCCCAGCATGCCGCGCAGACGCACGGTAAACGACTCCGCCACCACAAACTCGGCCGGCGTCCAACCCAACCTGTTGAGCGCCCGCGCGTAGGCGATATAGGACGAGACCACGGTCACATGACCACCCCCGGACGCCATGGATCGACCGTCACCGCGCGTTCATGCGTGAGCACGGCCGGCGCCCCCAGGGAAACGCCGGCGATGCTCAGCGAACTCGGCCACGGCTCGTAGTGCATGGTGCAGGTATAGGTCCTAAACGTGCCAGAAAGAGAGAGCAGACCACCATCCGATGACGCCGTGCCTTGCTCACTCGAGACCTCGACCTGTAGGTCATATCCCTCCATGGCATCCTGAATCTGAGCTTGAACGGTCGCGGAAGCGTCAATGGAGCTCTCGTCACCCTCCCCGCCCGGCGCCGCAGCGTGCGCCAGCACGATGTCGGGCACCACGCGGTCGAAGCGCGCGACCGCGCCGGCAAAGATCATAACGTTGTACGCGACGAGAGCCAGCACGAGCAGGACAGGCGTGACCACGGCCATCTCGACCGTCGCCTGGGCACACTCCTCGCGCAAGCCCGTGAGAATGCCCATTACGACCCACCGCCAAAAGCTCCCACCAGCGTGGCAACATCGACAGTGAGCGGGATGGAGCCGCCGCCGGGCAGCGGGATTTCGGCGATGGTGAACACTGCCCCGTTGATCGTACGCTCGACCTGGTATTGCAAGGCCTCGCAAAGTGCCTTGGGGTCAGTCACGCCCAAAGGGATTTTTCGCAGGGTATCTTGAGTTTTGGAGATGCCCGCGATATCAGACCCCGGACTTTTGATGACATTGGCGGTATCGGTCAGCACCGGTTTTCGCAGACGCAAATCGCACGGTTCGAGTCCCAGCGCCGCCACGGAGGACGAGACGGTGTCACCGAGCCAGGACGCGATGGAGCCCAACGCGCCGCTACCCCCTCCCAAGCCACCGATCAGCTCTTCCATAAGCTCGTCGGCCGCACCCTGGATGTCTCCGTACCCCACAAGCAGGCGGCCCCAAACATCCATAACGCCATCGAGCACGCCGGCAACGCCGCCCGAACGCTCCTCCAGCGTCGAGAAAAACCGCGAGAGAACGTTATTTTGTGCCGTCGCATCATCGGACGCGAGCACTGCAGCAGAAATTGCACCACGATCGCCAAGCTCAACTGCCGTGTTAAACGAAGAGTTGAGCTCGTCGGGACTCGTGACATCGCCCGAGACCGCAAAGGCGACCACGCCGTTGCGACCGGGCGGGGCGATGCGCGGACGCTCACCGGATAGTTCTTTGATGGCGGTATCGAACGCATTGCCCGCACGGTCGGCTTCGTCCTCGGTCTGACGCTCGAGCTCAAGCTCCTTGTTGCGACAGTCGACGTAGTCCTCCAGGGCGTCTTTAAACTTGTCAAAGTGATACTCGAAGCCGTTTTCGATAGAGGTTGAAGGCGCCGCAACAGCACCGAGCGACGAAACGCCAAAATGGCATTTGCTGCATCTATCTTGCCCATCGTAATCGGCAACCGAAGCAAATCCGCTCGGCGTTCCTTTCTTATAGTTAGGGCAGGTCGTCCCGTAATGCAGATACGCCTTGTCATCGTTCACGCTCGTCGGCCACACCGCATCGGTATAGAGTTCCGTCGCCCGAACCTCACCAGAGTTGCGCGGCAGCAGCGGAATATAGGAGGAAACCCTGTCTCCGTTCTCGGTTATATATGCCCGATCGACTTCCGCGCTCGCATAGGTATAAAACGCCTTACGCGCCGCAGACTCTGCCTTCATCTCGACACTCGAGCCTTGGGGCTTCTCATTTGTCAGACGCCAATGGTAGTAGTCCTTCGCACGATCAAGGGCAACTTGAGGCTCCCACGTAACGCTCGATGAGTAATGCGGATTTTGAACACCGGAGAGATCCGTTAGGCTTTTTGCGCGCTCCCACATACACGAACAGCTGCCGACCGAACCTTTATCCGATCCACCGCAATCCGCTAGCCAAGCGCGCTCTTTGGCCTTCGCCGTCTCCTCCGATGCTTTTTGTAGCTCCTCGGCCGCGCGCTCCAGATCTTCCGACGCATCTTTAATGGCATCGGTCGAGATTTCGGATCCTTCGAGCGCAACGAAATCCGACTCGGATGTCCTGGGCACGGCAAGCGCCGTACCGGTATAGGTCACGCCGTCGGTATCCTGCGCCGATACTGCTTGCATGGCGCGCGCGGCAACCAGATACGGCAAGGCGGTCTCGATCTTTTGCAATCCCTTTGACGCGCTTTTGGCAAACTTGTTGCGTGTTTTAATGATCTGGGTCCCCGTGTCGATGATATCGCTGCCGACAACCTCGGCGCCCGGAATGAGGATGGCGACCAAGCCGGTGCCGATCGTGGCAAACCCCGCCAGGCCCAAACTCAAAATGCTCGCATCCACCACCGTGGCGGCCGTGTGATAGGACGACACCACGTTGGCGCCCGCCAGTGCACCGCTATCGGCCGCCACCTGGGTGTCTCCGGCGCGCGACATGCTCCATATCGCCGCGGTCGACGAAAACAGCAGCGTAAGCACCACCAGAATGACAACCGCAGAGGAGAGCGTGGTATAGGCACCGTCTTCGATAAACAAGTCGATACCGGCACGGCCCATAAAGCCGCCCCGCTTGCGGCGAGCGCCTGGTCGACGGCGGGCCGCAAACCCTTGCGTCACCCGCAGCAGGCAGCGCCTAATCCCATGCAGCAATCCATGAATCATAATCTCCCTCCAGCCATTCGGGACGCGATCGATACGAGACGTCGACCTTGAGCTCGACATAGCCGCCCTCACCCGCACTGCCCATGGCCTGCACAAATGCACCGATCACGGGCAGCGGCTTAACCTCGCCGGCAACAGACACGGACGAAACGCCACCCGCACCGGCCCGGCCAAGCTCGATATCCCACGACAACGGCCCGCCGGCATGAAAGATCGAAACGTTGGGCACTGCGGCAAGCCGGCGGCGGGTGAACTCCTTAAGGTCATCGTCGTCCTCCACCGTCGTCGTGGTCATGAGCCGCGCGGTCTCGGCGGCAGCGGACTCCATGACCGCACGCGTATAGAGCAGGCACACCGGCTGCAACGCGAGCAAGATAAGCGTCAAAAACGTCGGCAGCAAAAAGGCGGCCTCGACCGTAGACTGCGCCCGATCCTCGCACGCGATATCAATACA
>CABUTP010000160.1 GCA_902494545.1 uncultured Collinsella sp.
CATGGGCGGCATCACCGGCTTCGCCATGAACCAGGCTCGTGACCTTGGTCCTCGCATGGCCTATCAGGTGCTGCCGATCAAGAACAAGGCTGACAACAACTGGAAGTACGGCCTGCTCGTTCCTGGCATCGCTCCGTTTGTCGGTGCCGCTCTGGCTGCACTGTTTGTGCACGGTTTCTTGGGCATGTTCTAGTCCAAGGCTACATAGTTGTCCGCTGTCCGCATGGGGTAACTTCCCAGCGCGTCCTCGGGCATGAAAGAACCCCCGCTGCGCACTTCGTGCGGCGGGGGTTCTTTCGTCCTGCGGAATGCGCTGGGAAGTTACCCCATGCGGACAGCTGCGGGGTCTTTGCTGCGCTCGAGCAAGCAACCCAACATATAAATCTGAATTTGGAGGGGAGGGGCTTATTGCTGATAGGGGCGTTGGGCTGTTGTTGACACTTTGGGATGGGTTACGCTTTTGGTGGGGCGGGGTTTTGGGATGAGGGTTCTGTCTAGCCGAAGAGGGGCTTGATGGCTGAGAGGTAGTCTTTGGCTACGTCGGCTTTATCTGCTTGGAAATTGTGCCAGGCCCACCATTGGACCATTCCTACGAAGCTTGAGGCTATGTGGTGTAGTAGGAAGCTTCGGTCCATGGTAGCAGCGGGGCCGTTTGGGTCGGTAGGGACGGTTTCGGCTGCTCGGGCCATGATGGTCTTGCGGAGGCAGTCGGCGAAGACGCGTGAGCCGGCGCCGGCTACGAGGGCTCGAACGCCCTGACGGCGTTCCCAGAGGTTGTTGAGGATATGCTCGACTTGCACGAGTGGGTCGTCGAGCGGCGTACCATCGTCGTCGAGGGCGTGGGTGCAGATGTCGCTCACGAGCTCGGACAGTAGGTCGTCTTTACTCTTAAAGAGACCGTAGAATGTCGCGCGGCCTACGTGAGCGCGCGCGATGATGTCGCCGACGGTAATCTTGCCGTAGTCCTCCTCGCGAAGGAGTTCGGAAAACGCCGCAACGATGGCAGCGCGGCTTTTTTCTTTGCGGGCATCCATGGCTATGCATCCACGTGAACGAGCAGGCAACGGAGCGTACCGGAGCAACCCTCGTAGGGGCGTTTGCCGGCGCCGTAGCCGACGGCTTCGATGCGGTAGCGTGAGGGTAGTTGGTCGGACGTGCGCAGCGCGGTGACGATGGCGGCGCCCGTGGGCGTCACGAGCTCGCCGGCGACCGGTGCGGGCGTGAGGGCGATATTGCCCGCCTGACACAGGTTGACGACAGCGGGGACGGGAATGGCCATGAGGCCGTGGGCACAGTGGATGGTGCCGTGACCCTCGGAGAGCGACTCGACCACGATGTCCTCAATACCCAGGTCATCGAGGCAGATGGCGACAGAGCAGACGTCGACGATGGAATCGACGGCGCCCACCTCGTGGAACATGACGGTCTCGGGCGTTTTGCCGTGAGCCTTGGCCTCGGCAGCAGCGAGTACGGAAAAAATGGCGAGCGCGCGACGCTTGGCGCCATCGCTGAGCTGCGAGCCATCGATGATGGCGTTGACGTCCGTCAAAGAACGGTGGTGATGGTGGTGGGCGTGATGCTGATCCTCGTGCTCATGGGCGTGGGCCTCATGGTCATGCTCGTGGCAGTGCTTGTGTTCGTGCTCGCCATGATCATGATGGTGGTGCTCATGCTCATGTGTGTGCTCGGCAGCTGCTTCGTTGCCGTAGAGCCAGGCCATATCGTGATCATGGTTCTCGAGCTCCTCTGCCAACTGAACGTCAAAGTCGCAGGCGTCGATGCCATGCTTGTTTACGCGTGTAACGGCAATCTCAAAGCCGTCGACCGGCAGCGTGGCGAGCTGTTCGCGCAGGTGCTCCTCGCTGGCGCCCAGGTCGAGCAGGGCCGCGACGGTCATGTCGCCGCTGATGCCCGAGGTGCCGTCGATGATAAGCGTGTGCTGATGGTTGGACATGGAATGCTCCTTAACGGGCGCAGGGCGTGCCAGCGCTCAGATGATTGATAAGACTTGCCTGGTAGGCGGCACCGAAGCCGTTGTCGATGTTGACGACCGAAACGCCGCTGGCGCAGGAGTTGAGCATGGCGAGCAGTGCGGCCACGCCGCCAAAGCTCGCGCCATAGCCCACGCTGGTGGGGACGGCGATGACCGGACAGCTCACAAGGCCTCCGATGACGCTCGCCAGGGCGCCTTCCATGCCGGCGATGGCGATGACCACCTGCGCCTGGGCAAGTTCCTCAGCATGAGCGAGCAGGCGGTGCAGGCCGGCGACACCCACGTCGTAGAGGCGATCGACCTTGTTGCCGTAGAACTCGGCCGTCAGTGCCGCCTCTTCGGCGACGGGCAGGTCGCTCGTGCCGGCGCAGGCGATGACGATGCGTCCGTTGCCGGTAGGGGAGGGCTTGCCACCTACCAGGGCGAGCTGGGCGTCCGGGACATATCCCAGGTCGATGTCGTTGCCGAGGAGCTCAGCGGTGCGCGCGGCTTTTTCGGCATCCAAGCGTGTGACCAGGATGCGCTCCTGGCCTGCATCGCGCAGCGCCTCGATAATGGCGGCAATTTGCTCGGCGGTTTTACCAGCACCGTAGACAACCTCGCCGGCTCCCTGGCGCACTCCGCGCGAAAGATCGAGCTGCGCAAAGCCCAAATCGGCGGTCGGAGCCGTCTGGATGCGCGTAAGGGCGACTGCCGGGGTGACTGATCCGCCGGCAACATCGCTCAGCAGCTGCTCTAGATCTCGCTTATCCATATATGTTCCCTTCGACGGCGCAAAGTCTAGCACTCAAAGGGTATGTTTCCGAACACTAAGACAAAATTGTTCGGAAACTATAGGACAGACTGATTCAATTGTTAGACGGATCGGCTAGTCGCGCAGGATGATGTCCATGGCGAGCATCAGGTTGCGCTCGTCGATGGCAAACGGGGCTGCCTCGCGTGTCTTGGGCTTGGCACAAAACGCGATGCCAGTGCCCGCGGCCCGGATCATGGGGATGTCGTTTGCCCCGTCGCCAATAGCGACCGTGTGGGCCATGTCGACGCCGCACTCAACTGCCCAGTCCAGCAGCTGGATGAGCTTGGACTCCTTGGTCACAATGTCTGCCGCCAGCTTACCCGTGAGCTTGCCGTCTACGACCTCCAGGCGGTTGGCCAGGCAAAAATCGATGCCCGCGGCGGCTACGATCTTGTCAGCGATCTCGTGGAAGCCGCCGCTTACCACGCCGACCTTCCAGCCCTTGCTGTGTGCCGAGCGCACAAGCTCTAACGCGCCGGGGGTAAATGTCACGCGCTCAAAGGTGCGCTCGAACACGCTCTCGTCAAGGCCGGCGAGCAGCTCCACGCGTTCCGCGAGCGCTTGCTTAAAGTCCAGCTCGCCGCGCATGGCGCGTTCGGTGATCTGTGCCACCTGTACGCCTACGCCGGCCTCTTCGCCCAACAGGTCGATGACCTCCTGGTTGATGAGCGTGGAGTCGATATCCATAACGATGAGGCGTGCAGTCATGACGGGCCTTTCCAAGTGCTGTTTTATTGGGGCATATTGTCGCACGTGACGAGCGCGGGCGGGTGCCACGGTGCGGCAATTGTTTCGTCTCCGTCAAGTCTTTGGGCAGGAGCTACTTTTCCGCGGCACATCGACACAGGTGCGATAAGATAGAACGCCATGTCTGGCTGCGCGGTTTACGCAGGCTGGGCAAATCTGTACGACGCCGCCCGGAACGACACGGGGCGGCACAGATCCATAAAGGAGGATCACTGGTATGAGCCAGACCCGTCCCATCGACGAGCATTCCATGCACACCCGTACCTGCGGCGAGCTTCGCCGCGAGAACGTTGGCGAAGAGGTCACCCTCACCGGTTGGGTGAGCCGTCGCCGCGATCACGGCGGCCTTATTTTCTGCGACCTTCGCGACCGCGAGGGCATCACGCAGCTCACCTTCGACCCCGAGCACTCTGACGGCGACGCATTTAAGATCGCCGAGACCATGCGTCCCGAGTGGCCCATCAAGATCCACGGTGTCGTGCGCTCCCGTGGCG
>CABUTP010000161.1 GCA_902494545.1 uncultured Collinsella sp.
CAACGACGTGCTGTACAAGGAGGGCCTGGACCTTCTCGTCGTGCCCTCCGCCGAGCTCTCCCGCGGCCGCGGCGGCCCGCGCTGCATGAGCATGCCCTTCTGGCGCGAGGACCTCTAAGTCTTTCCGTTTCCGGTGCGGTCCCCCTACAACCGCACCGGTTTCGCCCGTCAAACGGGCAACACTGATACTTATGTAATTCATTTCTTCGAAAGGATTCGAACCATGGGTGTTAACCTCTCCGGCCGTAGCTTCCTCAAGCTTCTCGACCTCACCACCGAGGAGATCGAGTACCTGCTCAAGCTCTCCAAGAACTTCAAGGACATGAAGCGCGCTGGCGTTCCGCACCGCTATCTCGAGGGCAAGAACATCGTTCTGCTCTTCCAGAAGACCTCCACTCGTACCCGCTGCGCCTTTGAGGTCGGCGGCATGGATCTGGGCATGGGCGTCACCTACCTCGATCCCGGTTCGTCGCAGATGGGCAAGAAGGAGTCCATCGAGGACACCGCCCGCGTTCTCGGCCGCATGTATGACGGCATCGAGTTCCGTGGCTTTGCCCAGGACGACGTCGAGGAGCTCGCTGCTAAGTCCGGCGTGCCTGTCTGGAACGGCCTGACCACCGAGTGGCACCCCACCCAGATGCTCGCCGATATCCTGACCGTCCAGGAGAACTTCAACTACGACATCAAGGGCAAGACCCTCGTCTTCATGGGCGACTGCAAGAACAACGTCGCTCGCTCCCTCATGGTTGTCTGCTCCAAGCTCGGTATGAACTTCGTGGCCTGCGGCCCCGAGGAGTGCATGCCCGCTGACGACGTCATCGAGGCCTGCAAGCCCATTGCCGAGGCTAACGGCTGCACCATCAAGCTGACCACCGACGTCAAGGACGGCGTCACCGGTGCCGACGTTATCTACACCGACGTGTGGGTCTCCATGGGCGAGCCCGACGAGGTCTGGGCCGAGCGCATCGCTCAGCTCACCCCGTATCGTGTCACCTCCGAGGTCATGGCTATGGCCAACCCGGGTGCCATCTTCCTGCACTGCCTGCCCAGCTTCCACGACACCAACACCACGATTGGCGCCGAGAAGTGCGAGCAGTTCGGCATCACCGAGCAGGAGGTCACCGACGAGGTCTTCGAGAGCCCCGCTTCCAAGGTCTTCGACGAGGCCGAGAACCGCATGCACACCATCAAGGCTGTCATGTACGCTACGCTCAAGTAAGAGCATCTAGCATCTCGCTCGGGGTGTCTTGCTGCACACCCCGAGCGGCTTTGTCTGGTAAATATCTCGCGTCGGGCGGTGGGCACGGCACGGAAGATCCGCTTCGCGCGAGAAAGTTAAATGATTTATGAAGGGGGGATGAGAACTATGACTGAGACCGCTAAGAAAAAGCGCGGTATGCCTTCATCGTTCACCATTCTTCTTGCTCTGCTGGCAATTGTTGCAGTTGTTACCGTTATCGTCTCCGGCACGTCCGGCGGCGCGGTTACTGCCGCCCGTCTGAGCGATTTCTGCACCGCCCCGATTAAGGGCTTCGCTGACGCTCTGCCCGTCTGCCTCTTCGTTATGATCCTGGGCGGCTTCCTCGGTATGATGACCGAGACCGGCGCTCTGGACAACGGCATCGCCGTCCTGGTGCAGAAGCTTAAGGGCAACGAGATCATGCTCATTCCCGTGCTGATGCTCATCTTCTCCCTCGGTGGTACCACCTATGGTATGTGCGAGGAGACCGTTCCCTTCTACGCCCTGCTCGCCGCTACCATGATGGCTGCCGGCTTCGACCCGATGGTCGGCGCCGCTACCGTCCTGCTCGGCGCTGGCTGCGGCTGCCTCGGCTCCACGGTTAACCCGTTCGCCGTCGGCGCTGCCGTCGACGCCCTGACCGGCGTTGACATTGCCGTGAACCAGTCCATCATCATCGGCCTCGGTGCCGTCCTGTGGCTTGTTACCACCGTCATGTCCATCGTCTTCGTGATGAACTATGCCAAGAAGGTCAAGGCTGACAAGGGTTCCACCATCCTCTCGATGCAGGAACTCAAGGACGCCGAAGAGGCACATGGCAAGGCTGCTTCCGAGGTCCACAAGGAGGTCAAGCTCACCGGTCGTCAGAAGGGTGTTCTGATCGCCTTCGCCTTCACCTTCGTCGTCATGATCGTCGGCTTCATCCCGCTGGCCGACCTCAACGAGGGCGTCGCCAACTTCTTTGACGCTGGCGCTGTCTACGACGCCGACGGTAATGCCGTCGTCCAGGGCTGGTCTGCCCTGATCACCGGCCTGCCCATTGGCCAGTGGTACTTCGACGAGGCTTCCACCTGGTTCTTCCTCATGGCTATCCTGATCGGTATCATCGGTGGCCTGTCCGAGAAGCAGATCGTCAACACCTTCATCACCGGCGCTGCCGACATGATGTCCGTTGTTCTCGTCATCGCCCTCGCCCGTGGCATCTCCGTCCTCATGGCTAGCACCGGCCTCGACGTTTACGTCCTCGACGCTGCCGCCAATGCCCTGGCTGGCCTGTCCGGCGTGATCTTCGCTCCCATGAGCTTCCTGGTCTACTTCGGCCTGTCCTTCCTGATCCCCTCGACCTCCGGTATGGCCACCGTCTCCATGCCCATCATGGGACCGCTGGCTGTTAAGCTCGGCTTCTCGCCCGAGGTCATGGTCATGATCTTCTCCGCCGCCATCGGTGTCGTGAACCTGTTCACCCCGACCTCCGGCGCCATCATGGGCGGTCTCGCCCTGGCCAAGATCGAGTGGACGACCTGGCTCAAGTTTGCCCTTAAGCTCATCGTCGCTCTCTCCGTCGTCTGCGCCGTCATCCTGACCGTCGCCTGCGTGCTGCTCTAAGTACCCAACGGGTACCCCACGGAAACCTTGACGATCCTGTAAAGGATCACCTGGTCATCGTCTGTCCGGTGGGGTAAACCCACCGGTAGACTCCTACCTTTAGCCCCCTCCCGTTCCGTGCGCGGGAGGGGGCGCTCTTGTGTTCCGGCGTTTTACCAAACGCCGGAACCACTCGACGCTGCAAGCCCGCCAGAGCGGCAATCTGACGTTCAATCGTCGGGCATGGCCAAAAGGCCTATGCCCTCCTCTTTCACGTCACCTTGCTCGCTCTGGCGGGCTTTCGCTGACTTTTGCTCCACCTGCGATGTTGCCGTTGTTGGTGTAATGGGGCGGTGCAATGGGGTCAGGTTAGTTTGCACCAAATATGTCCGACAAGAGGTTTGACGGATGTTTGGTTGGTGCCTGTTGATGGCCTGGGCTTCGGGAAGGGTCTGCTCCGTTATAATCGCCTAGAACATTAAATGGAAACGGGACGGGAGCCATATATGCGCCAGGGTTTCGACAACGCGAAGTATATCGAGCTGCAGGCCGCTCATATTAAGGAGCGCATCTCGCAGTTTGGCGGCAAGCTGTATTTGGAGTTTGGCGGCAAGCTGTTTGACGACTATCACGCGAGTCGCGTGCTGCCGGGTTTTGAGCCGGACAGCAAGTTCCGCATGCTCAAGAGCATTGCCGACGACGTCGAGGTCATCATCGCCATTAACGCGAACCACATCGAGAAGAACAAGGCTCGCGGTGACCTGGGCATTACCTATGACGAGGACGTTTTGCGCCTGGTCGACCTGTTCCGCGGCAACGGTTTTGCTGTCGCGGCCGTGGTCATCACCCAGTACGCCGGCCAGCCCGCCGCCGATGTGTTCCGCAATCGCCTGAACGCGCTCGGCATTCCTGCCAAGCTGCACTATCCCATCGAGGGCTATCCGCACGACGTCGACCTGATCGTGTCCGACGACGGCTATGGCAAGAACGAGTTTGTCGAGACCACTCGTCCGCTCGTTGTGGTCACCGCTCCCGGCCCTGGCTCGGGCAAGCTCGCCACCTGCCTGTCTCAGCTCTATCACGAGCACAAGCACGGCACCGCCGCCGGCTATGCCAAGTTCGAGACTTTCCCGGTCTGGAATCTGCCTCTTACGCATCCGGTCAACATCGCCTATGAGGCCACCACGGCCGACCTTG
>CABUTP010000162.1 GCA_902494545.1 uncultured Collinsella sp.
AAAATGAGTTCCGCACGCAAAGAAGGCCACTTAATGTGGCCTTCGTCTTGCGCAGGACTGTTCGAAATTTTGAGCAAGCATCCGCCCTGCCGGGGCTCCCGGGTTCCCGTTTACGAGAGCGACGTTCTCAGCAACTCGTTGAAAAGCTTCGGGTTGCCCTTGCCGCGGCTCGCCTTCATGCACTGGCCCACCAAAAAGCCGATGACCTTCTGGTTGCCGTCACGATACTGCTGCGCCTGATCGGCACAGTTTGCCAGTACCTCGTCCACGATCGGCTGCAGCGCGGCGGCGTCGCTCACCTGACGCATACCACGCTCGTCGACGATCTTGTTGGGGTCGTCACCGGTCTGGGCCATGGCCTCAAAGACCTCGTGAGCCTGGTTGGAGCTGATGGCATCGGTCGCCAGCAGCTTGGCAAGCGCCGCCACCTGAGCCGGCGCGATGCCGGACTCGGCCAGCGAGACGCCCGCGCCCTTAAGGTAGGCGATCATCTCGTTGACCAGCAGGTTTGCGACCGTCTGGACCTCCTTACCGGCCATTCCGGCAGCAGCGGCCTCAAAGAAGTCGGCAAACTCGGGGTCGCCGGCAATCTGCTCGGCATCGGCCGCCTTAATGCCAAAGTCGGCCTCAAAACGGGCGCGCTTGGCATCGGGCAGCTCGGGAATCTCGCCACGGCAGCGGTCGATGAACTCGTCGTCCAGATCGAACGGCGCCAGGTCGGGGTCGGGGAACAGACGATAGTCGTCGGCCGTCTCCTTCACGCGCATGACCACGGTGCGCTTGCGGCTGGGCTCCCAGTGGCGGGTCTCCTGATAGATGATGCCGCCCTCCTCGAGCACCTCGGCCTGGCGGCAGATCTCGTAGGCAAGGCCGTCGTGCAGGCTCTTAAACGAGTTGAGGTTCTTAAGCTCGGTCTTGGTGCCCAGCTTGGTCTCGCCACGGCGGCGCAGCGACACGTTGCCGTCGCAGCGCATGGAACCCTTCTCCATGGAGCAGTCCGAGATGCCCAGCGTCACAAAGATGCGACGGAGCTTCTCCATAAACAGGCGAGCCTCCTCAGGCGTGCGCAGGTCGGGCTCGGTGACGAGCTCAATCAGCGGCGTGCCGCAGCGGTTGTAGTCGACGAGTGACTCAGCCGCGGCGGTAATGCGGCCCTCGGCACCTCCCACGTGCACCATCTTGGCGGCGTCCTCCTCCATGTGGATGCGCAGGATGCGAATGGGCACCGTGTAGGAACCGTCCTCGCGACGCTCGGGCATCTGCAGGTTGGACGCATCGTAGCTGGCCAGATGGCCGGCGCGCTGGTTGCCCTCGCGCATGGTCGACGTCATGGACGTGGACAGGCCCTCGGCGTTGGCCGAGGCGCTCGCCAGGCTCTGAGCCTCGGCCTCGCCAAACGCGCAGTCGGGGCGCTCGGCGGCACCGCGACCGGTCACGTCCAGGTCCAGGTGACCGTACATGGCAAAGGCGACCGGACCCTGCGTGGTCTGGAAGTTCTTGGCCATGTCGGGATAGAAGTAGTGCTTGCGGTAGAACATCGAGTGGCGCTGGATCTCGCAGTTGGTGGCGAGACCGGCCTTGACGATGCTCTCGATGGCGCGCTTGTTGGGAACCGGCAGGGCGCCGGGCAGGCCCAGGCACACCGGGCACACGTTGGCGTTGGGCTCGTCATCGTGGCTGAGCTTGCAGTTGCAGAACATCTTGGTATCGAGTGCGGTGAGCTCGGTATGGATCTCCAGGCCGATCACGGCCTCCCAATCCTGCAGGACCTCGGAAAGCTCCTTCATTACAGCTCGCCTCCCTTCCCGGCAAAATCGGGCGCGACGGAAAGCGCGGGCGTACCCGTGGCGGCATCGGCAAAGCCGCGCTCCAGGGCGCGGGCAAACGTGAGCAGCTGACGGTCCTTAAACGCCGGACCCACCAGCTGGGCAGAAACAGGCAGCTGAGTATCCTCGCCCAGGCCCAGCGGCACCGAGATACCGCCGTTGCCGCAAATGTTGAGCGAGATAGTGTACAGATCGGAGAGGTACATCTGCGTGGGGTCGCTGATCTCGCCAAACTTAAAGGCCGTACGCGGCGAGGCGGGCATAAGGATGGTGTCCACCTTGGCATACGCGGCGTCGTAGTCCTGCGTGATGAGCGTGCGGGCCTTTTGCGCAGCGTAGTAGTACTTGTCGTACACGCCCGAGCTCAGCAGGTAGGCGCCGAGCATCTGACGGCGCTTGGCCTCGGCGCCAAAGCCGTGGGCGCGTGAGAGCGAGCTCTGGTCGGACAGGTTGGCGCAGCCCTCCTCCTGATAGCCGTAGCGAATGCCGTCGAAACGTGCCAGGTTGGAGAACGCCTCGGCAGGCCCGATGACGTAGTAGGCGGCGATGGCGGCGTCCAGGTGCGGCAGGTCGACCTCGACCAGCTCGGCGCCCTGGTTCTGCAGCTCCTGGGCGGCGCGCTGAACAGCGGCCTTGACCTCGGGCGTCAGGCCCTCGGCCTCCATAAACGCAGGGATGATGCCCACGCGCTTGCCCTCGATGCTGTCGTTGAGATGCTCGGTAAAGTCGACGGCGCAATCCTGGCTGGTGCAGTCGTACGGATCGTGGCCCGAGCCGGTAAGCGCGTTCATGGCCAGCGCGACATCCTCGACCGTGCGGCCAAAGGGGCCCACCTGGTCGAGCGACGAGCCAAAGGCCACCACGCCGTAACGGCTCACGGCGCCGTACGTGGGCTTAAAGCCCACCACGCCGCACAGCGACGCCGGCTGGCGGATGGAGCCGCCGGTGTCCGAACCCAGCGAGAGAGCGACCTCGCCCGCGGCGACGGCGGCAGCGGAGCCGCCCGAGGAGCCGCCGGGCACGCGCTCGGTATCCCAGGGGTTGTTGGTGCGGTGGAACGCCGAGCTCTCGGTGGAGCTGCCAAAGGCAAACTCGTCCATGTTGGCCTTGCCCATGGGCAGGCAGCCGGCGTCGAGCATGCGCTGGACGCAGGTGGCGGTATAGACGCTCTGGTAGTTCTCGAGCATGCGGGAAGCGCAGGTGGTGCGCGTGCCCACGAGGTTCATGTTGTCCTTAATGGCCAGCGGCACGCCCGCAAGCGGGGGCAGCGGCTTGCCTGTGGCACGGTCGGCATCCAAGCGCGCGGCGGCCTCGAGCGCGAGCTCGGGCGCCACCTGCAGGAATGCCTGGACCCCGCCCTCGCGCGCCTCGATGGCGGCAAGGGAGGCCTGGGCCACCTCGGTAGCGGTAAAGTCGCCGGCGGCAACGCCTACGGCAATCTGGGCGGCGGTAAGGGAATCGAAGCTTAGCGCCATTACTCGCTCTCCCCCTCTCCCAAAATGGACGGCACGCGGAAGTAGCGGTCGCGCGCGCTGCCGGCGTTTTCCAGCGCGACGTCGAGCGGCAGGTCGCGCTCGGGCTCGCGCAGGTCATCGCCCATCACGTTGGACAGGCTTCCGATGGGATGGAACGTGGGTTCCACGTCGGGCAAGTCATATTGCAGGACGGGCTCGAGCATCTGGACGGCGTCGTTCAGGTAGGACGTCATCTGGGTGAGCTCGTCATCGGTCAGTGCGATCTTTGCGTACTCGGCGATGCCGCGCACGTCTTTCTCGCTGAGTGCCATAGGCGCTCCCTTCCGCATAACAGATAAACCGCTCTAGTATACAAGGCAACGCCGCTTGGAGCAGGTGCTTTACCTAAATGCAGCGAAAACGTAACGAGGACGGCGGGCTGGCAGGCGGCGGGCTGGCGGTTCGGCAGCGAAACCGCACCGTCCATAGCGAAAACCGTCTCGACCATAACGAAAAGCAACCTGCCCGAAACAAAAACCATCCCGCCCGCAGCGAAAACCATCACAACATTCGACGCTTTTCGTCAAAATCACGATTTTCATCGAATGTTGTGATGGTTTGGAAGTCCCGACCACCACAAAGGTGCCTGTCCCCTTTGTGGTGGTTCTGAACGATGTCTTATGCCGAGGCCTTGGCCTTGCGGCGCCTGCGGACCGCGTGAATCACGATGTCCAGC
>CABUTP010000163.1 GCA_902494545.1 uncultured Collinsella sp.
GACCGCGTTCACTCGTACACCGCGGGGCGCAAGCTCGCGCGCCACCGCCTTGGTCAGGCCGATCACGCCCGCCTTGGAGGCAGCGTAGTTGGCCTGCCCGGCATTGCCCATCAGACCCACAACCGAGCTCATGTTGACGACGCAGCCGCCGCGCTGGCGCATAAAGGTCTTGGTGAGCGCACGCGTCGTGTTAAACGTTCCTTTAAGATTGACATCGAGCACGCGATCGAAGGCGTCATCGCCCATGCGCATGAGCAGGCCATCGCGGGTGATGCCAGCGTTGTTGACGAGCGCCCAAATGGAGCCAAAGTCGTTGAGGACCGCTTCCACGCACGCGTTGACGGCAGCGGGGTCGGCCACGTCACATTGATATGAGCGCGCCGTGGCGCCAGCCGCCTCGCAGGCGTCGCACGTCTCGCGCGCCGCATCGACGCTGCCGGCATAGACGACGGCGATATCAAAGCCATCCTCCGCCAGACCGATAGCGCAGGCGCGGCCGATACCCCGCGAGCCGCCCGTGACCAGTGCCACGCGACGTGAGTCGTTGCGCTCGAGCGCGCCATTGTTCAAGTTGCCCATGTCATTCCTTTCGGGTTACAGCCCTGTGGGCTATGCGAGCTCGTCGGCAATAGCTGCGACCTGCTCGGCCGTCTCGCACGAATACACACGAACGTCGCTCAACGTACGCTTGACCAAGCCGGACAGCGTTTTGCCGGGGCCGACCTCAATAAACGTGTCGATGCCTTGATCCTGCAGAGCATGCAGCGTGTCGACCCAGCGCACGGCATGACTCACCTGGTTGGTCAGCACCTCCGATGCCGCCTGCGGGTCGGCCGGATAAGGCGCCGCCGTCATATTTGCCATAACAGGAATGAGCAACGGGGACGGCGCGTGACCGGCCTCAATATATGCAGCAAGGCCACAGGTCGCCTCGACCATATAAGGGCTATGGAATGCACCCGACACCGCGACCTTCATGGCCCGGCCACCAGCCTCTTTTACCAGGACGTCGAGAGTCTGCAACGCATCGGGCGCCCCGGCCACAACCGTCTGCTGGGGGCTGTTGTAGTTGACCGGCCAGCAGTCCTCGCCGGCCTGTTTTGCCAAGCCCTCGACCTGCGCCGCATCGAGTTTGATGACGGCACGCATGCCGCCGGGGTGACGCTCAGCCGCCGTGGCCATAAGCGCCGCGCGCTCGCACACAAGCTCAAAGCCCGCTCGCGTATCGAACGCCCCCGCAAAGGTGAGTGCAGCGACCTCGCCCAGCGAGAATCCCGCACAGGCGGCAGGCACCACGCCGCGCTCGCGCAGGGCGACGGCGACAGCCAAGTCGTGCACGAACACGCAAGGCTGCGTGTTCTCGGTCTGCGAGAGCTCCTCCTTGGAGGCGCTCCGGCACTGCTCACTAGTTCCCGGACGCACCTCGTCGGCGATCGCAAACACCTCGGCAGCCGCCGGTGATGCCTCGATGAGGTCGACGCCCATCGCGGGGTGCTGGGCACCCTGGCCGGCAAACAAAAACGCTACGCCACCCATGCACACGCACCCTTCAGGACGTGCTCGGCGCCATCGACCAGGTCGTCAACGATTTCGCGTGCGCTCTGGCGCTCGTTGACCATGCCGGCAATCTGTCCGCACAAATACGAACCCTCTTCGTAATTACCGTCCTTTGCGGCTTTACGAAGCGCGCCCGTGCCCATGGCCCCAAGCTCCTCGGGGCTTGCGCCCGCCGCCTCGTTCTTGGCATACGCGTTGGTGAAGGGGCTCTTGAGGGCGCGAACCGGATGTCCCGTCGAGCGACCGGTCGCACGCGTCGACGTGTCGCCTGCCTTGAGCACCAGCTCTTTGTACTGTTCGGATACGGTGCACTCGTTTGCGACCAGAAAGCGTGTTCCCACCTGGACGCCGGCAGCGCCGAGCATAAAGGCGGCCGCCACACCGCGGCCATCGGCGATGCCGCCAGCCGCAACCACGGGAATATCGACCGCATCGACAACCTGCGGCACCAGCGCCATCGTCGAGGTCTCTCCAATATGGCCGCCTGATTCGGTGCCCTCGGCAACCACGGCAGTTGCTCCGCGACGCGCCACGAGACGCGCCAGCGCTACCGAAGCCACGACGGGTATGACCTTGATGCCTGCATCGTTCCAGGCCTTCATGTACTTGGTGGGATTGCCGGCGCCGGTCACCACAACGGGCACCCTCTCATCAATCACCACTTGTGCGACCTCGTCGACAAACGGGCTCATGAGCATAACGTTGACGCCAAAGGGCTTATCCGTCTTGGCGCGCAGCTCGTGAATCTGATCGCGCAGCCAGTTTGCGTCGGCATTCATGGCCGCGATAATGCCCAAGCCGCCCGCCTCGGACACGGCAGATGCCAGCGAGGCATCGGCAATCCAGGCCATGCCACCCTGGAATACGGGCTTTTCGATGCCGAGCAGATCGCAGAGAGGAGACTTGAGCATCACTACTTCTCCAATGCCGCCTCGACCGTATCGACGAACTCGCCGACCGTCTTGGGGTTCTCCTCGGTATCGAGCTCAATGCCAAACTCGTCCTCGACGGCAACGAGGATCTCGACGGTACCCAGACTGTCGAGGCCAATCTCCTCGAGCGTGGACTCGGGCTTCATCTCGACATCGTCAAGGCCGGCGGTCTCGCGGATAACGTCACAAACGCGCTCGAAGGTCTTCTGATCTGCCATGGTAGTTCTCCTTTGTTTGTGCCCTAGGGGCGTTTTCATTTCCTATGTGCAACTACTTCCAGCGAAGTAGATAGCCACCTACATCCAAGCCGGCGCCAAATCCGACCAGGGCGATGGTGTCGCCCGCGTGCAGCGCTCCGGTATTTGCCAGTCGATCGAGAGCAAGCGGAATGCAGGCGCGCGAGATGTTGCCGGTTTCACGCAGCGTTCGGACTACACGGTCGTCCGGAACACCTAGGCGCTTGACCGCCTGGCTCAAGATTCGTTCGTTAGCCTGATGGAAAACAAAGTGGTCGATATCCTCAACCGCGATGCTCGCGTCGCAGGCAAGCTTGTTGACCGTGTCGCAGATGGCATTGACGCCAAACTTGAAGACGCGACGGCCGTTCATGGAAAGCACGCTTTCGCAGTCCTGCGCCGTCTTATACGGCGAGGAGCCCGCCAATCCGGGGACGCGCAGTGTTTCGACGTCAGGCGACGTCGAAAGCTCAACAGCAAGGGGATTCTCTCCCCCAGCCCCTATGACCGCAGCACCCGCACCATCGCCAAAGAGCACGCACGTGGCACGATCGGTCCAATCGAGCGCGCGCGTCATCTGCTCGGCCGCAACGACCAGCACGTGCTCGGCGCGACCGCGGGCGATATAGCCCTCGGCGACATCGAGCGCAAATACGAAGCCGGCACAAGCCGCCGAAACGTCGAAGGCTGGACATGTGGCACCCAGGCGCTCAGCAACGGCACACGCTTCGGCAGGAACGAGATGATCGCCCGTCGTCGTCGAGCAGACGATAAGATCCAGCTGGCTCGCGTCGATTCCGGATACCTGGAGCGCCCGCTCGCTCGCTGCCACGGCAAGGTCGTCGAGTGACTCGGTGGTGCAGACGTGGCGGCTCTTGATACCGGTGCGGGTAAAAATCCACTCATCCGAGGTATCGAGGAACTCAGACAGCTCGTCATTGGAAACACTGCGCTTAGGAAGCGCCGAGCCTGTTCCAAGAATCGTGAAACCCATCACTAACCTCCTTTGAGTTGTTGACGTGTTTACATCGACCAAGAGAGGATAGCGCATTTCAGTCGTTGTTGACGTGTTAACATTAAATTGTCCAAATGCGACAAAGGCTTCACATTGTGTCTATCTCTCGACACCATTGCGCGATTGCCTTATTAACTTAGGAGGTAGCAGCCGTTATGGATGCCAAATTAACGATCGTCGACGTAACCGGATCGACCAACGATGACCTGCTCGAAGCAGGAAAACAAGGAGCGCCGCACGGCACGGGACTTGCCGCCCGCGCGCAAACGGC
>CABUTP010000164.1 GCA_902494545.1 uncultured Collinsella sp.
GGATCTGTTACTTTAAGGCGTTGGGCATCGGAGATGTCAATAAGGTCGTACCGGTCGACAAGATGAGCACCGTACTCGCTGCACTGATCGCCATCGTGCTTTTTGGCGAGACGAGCAACCTTGCGGTTAAGCTCGTGGGAACCGCTGTCATCACCCTCGGCACGTTTTTAATGATCGAGAAGAAGCAGTCTGCCGGACCCGAGCAGCAGCAAGACCGGACCTGGCTCGCTTACGCCCTCGGCGCCGCCGTGTTCGCAGCGCTCACGTCCATC
The DNA here is from genome assembly GCA_902494545.1 of uncultured Collinsella sp. Taxonomy (GTDB): domain Bacteria; phylum Actinomycetota; class Coriobacteriia; order Coriobacteriales; family Coriobacteriaceae; genus Collinsella. The sequence continues at coordinate 273 of CABUTP010000164.1, forward strand.
CTTGCCAAGGCTGGCATCGAAGGCGTCGAATCCAACCTGGCCACGGCAATCCGTACCTGTGTGGTACTGGTTATGGCATGGGCGATCGTGGCAGCCAAGGGAAAACTGAATCAGGTCGCGCACGCTGACCGGCGCGAACTCACATTTCTCGCAACATCGGGCATCGCGACCGGAGCATCGTGGCTGCTATGCTACTACGCCATCGCCACAGGCCAGGTGAGTGTCGTGGTGCAGATCGACAAACTATCGATTGTCGTATCGGTACTATTTGCGCGCCTGGCATTCAACGAAAAACTCTCACGACGCAGCGTCATCGGTCTCGCCCTCATCGTACTGGGCACCGCCGCGCTCGCAGTTTGGAAGTAGCGCGGCCAGCAGCCGCTACATCCTCACACCTGGCTTGGGATGCCTGTACTGACCGTGGGATGCCGTGTGCTTACCGTGCGAGATGGCAAATTTGGGACAACAGTGCAGGCAACGAAGGCAGGCTGCGCACTCCGGCTTTGTCCAGACGGGAAGGCCATCGCGCATCTCAATCGCCGCCATGGGGCAGCGCTTGGCACACAGGCCGCAGCCGATGCAGCGATCGGCATCGACGGCAAACTTGCTCGTCTGTTGCATGCGCGGCAGCCCAATTGCGTGATACGCGCACGATGCAAACAGAGGCACGCGATGGCGCATCATGTTGCCCGTGCGGCGTGCCCGCACCGCCTCGATCACGGCATCAATCTGCGCCTCGGCAGCTCTATTGATACCCTCAACCTTTTGAGAGTCAGACAGGTCGAAAACAGGCGTCCAGGTATCGGGCATCTTGACGCTCATCGCCGCATCTAACTCGAGCCCACGCTCGTGCAGCAGGCCGCGGGCAAACTTGGCCGATTGACCGGTCGTCGAACCGTACGTCGAAACATAGAACGTATAGGGGCGCTCGCCGCTCTTTGTACCGGCAGCAATCGACAGGTCGGCAGTCTTCAAAAACTCGATCATCGGTGTCGGCAGACCCCAGGCATACACCGGAGCAACAAATCCCAGCTGACAGGGGCCTTCCGTCGCAACAAGGCGAAGGGCTTCGGCATCAAAGCGCTCAATCGACATAACTTTGTCGCTTGTCGCCGCTGCAATGCGACGCGCCACATGCTCGCTGTTCCCTGTCGCGCTAAAGTACAGGATCATCTCGTACCCCTGGAATTGACTCGTGAAAAACCGTACTACTTGCGCAGCGACTTGGGCAGCGGAATGCCGGCGGCGATAACGGCGGCGATGATCATGCAGACGATACCCTTGAGTGGGAAGCACATGAGCAGCAGGCCCACGACCATGACCGGCTGACGCATGACCGCACCCATCGTCGATGCCGTGCAGACGGCGACGCAAAAGACCGGATCGGCGCCGGTGAGGATGGCCAGTCCGTAGCCCAGGCTTACGCCCGAGAAGATAACCGGGAAGAAGTGGCCGCCGCGCCAACCAAGGTTGATGAGGGCGGGCGTCAGCATGGCCTTAACAAGACCGGTCGCGATAAGCACGCCAGCGGGAATGGTCAGGTAGGTTTCCATGAGCACATCGGCCTGGGTCTCGCCGGCAAACATGGTGTAGGGCAGGACCGTGCCACAGATGGCGAGCGCCAGACCGGCTAGCATGGCCTTGACGACAGGACGCTCCCCTATTGCATGGGCAAGCGCTTCGCTCGCGTGCTCAGAGACAAAGTACAGCCAGCCGCAGATTGTTCCGATCAACGACAGAGGGACGAGCCAGGTAAGCTCTAGGTTGCCCACCTCGGCGGACTCGAACCTGGGCATGCCCATGCCGCCGCCCACAAGCTGGCCAAGCAGCAGGTAGGTACCCAGACCGCCGGCAATCGCAATACCGTAGACCACCGTCTTTTGCGCCTTGGGCAGCTTGATGGTGATCTCGCCGGACGCGGAGCCCTCGTCGCCGTCGGCGCTACCGGCAAGCGGTGCCACAAAACCAAAGACGGGCGCGGTAAAGAGCGCCGTCAGGGCAGCCTGGGTGCCTAGCAGTGTAAGCTCCCTAAACTCGGCGCCAAAGCGACGCATGCGGTCGCCGACCCAGCTGCACAGACCAGCGATAACGCCGGTCAGGCCGGCCTCCGGTCCAATGCTTCCGCCAAACAGCAGCGGCAGCAATGCCGCGAGCGAAAGCTTGCCCAGGTTGTCGTACGGGTAGCGCCCGTCTTGCTTAACCTTAGCCATCACCTGGTTGAGGTCATCGGTCTTGGTGCCTGTCATCTTTTCGTACAGACCGATTAACAGGCCGCCCAGCAGGCAGACAAAAAACGGGTACGGCAAAAAGCCAAACGGGCCGCTGGCAAGCTCGGGCAAAGAGACGCCCAGCGCGTGCGGAATCTCGGTCCATAGATAGTCGATACCGTGCTCCATCGCAAAAAAGAACAGCCAGACCGCGGCACCTGCGAACGCACCGGTCACGGCAACGCTAACTAAAAACAGCGCGCGGTTTGTGGGTTTGGCAAGGTTGTCCATCGGGACCTCCCGCGGTCAAAGTCGACATAGATACGTTTTATTGTAGAGCGAGCGTTGCCCGAACGAGCCAACCATCCACGCCGCGAACGGCACCATTGGGAGCCATAGTGGGGCAGGCTCAAGACTTATCCGTTGATAATCGAGGCAATCTCGCGCAAATCGTCGGCAAAGTAGATGCCTTGCTGGCGCCTCGGGCTCGAAAGCCCCTTATCAATCATGTGCCCGAGCAGCGCCTTAAGGTCGTTGTAGTAACCGTCCAGGTTATACAGGATGCACGGCGCACTCAGGTGCCCCAACGACACCGCGGACATGACCTCGGCAATCTCCTCGAGCGTGCCCGTCCCGCCGGGAAAGGCAATGAACGCATCGCCGAGCTCAATCATCTTGGCCTTGCGCTCCGCCATATCGCTCGTCACGATGAGGTCATCGATACCGTCATGTTGAAACTCGGCCTCGATAAAAAAGCTCGGCTCCACACCCGTCACGTGTCCACCCGCCTCGAGTACACTATCGGCAAGCGCACCCATCAGGCCCGATTTTGACCCGCCGTATACCAGCGCGTGTCCGTTGGCGCCAATCCAGTTGCCCAGCTCCTGCACCGCGGGCAGAAACGCCGGGGCATTGCCAGTGTTGGCACCCAGGTACACGGTGATGTTCATATTCAGTCCCCCTTATCGTGACGCGCGGCGCCCGTTTTAGCGCTGGCGTCGACGATACTCGCGCACGCGACGCGAAAGATCGGCAAGCTCGACGCGATCGAGCTCTTCCAAATGCTCCAAATCATCCATAAAGCGCGCCATGGTGTCCTTTTGACGCATCTTGATAAGCGTATTGCAGTAGTTCACCGCCACGCCCGTGAGCATGGCGATGTAGAAGATGCTGATGACGCTCAGAATGACGGTAATGGCGCGGGCAACCGGTGTCTCGGCCGGAATGTCACCAAAGCCGATGGTCGAGACCGTCTCAAAGCTAAACCACAGGCCATCGCCAAACGTGAGGGTCGTGGGCTCGGACAGCCAAACGGCCGTCGAGCACAGCAGATAGAAGATAAGAAACAGGCCCGTGATGCGCGCAAAGCCAGCCTGGCGCAACACGTCGGCAAGCGTCCTCAACTTGTTCATCGCGACCCCTTTTCCCAGACGCCCAATCACGTTCGCTCGGTATTGTCCCACGCCTCCCCCGCAAACGAAACTAGTCATTGGGGACGTTCTTAAATGACTAGTCAAACAAGAACGTCCCC
>CABUTP010000165.1 GCA_902494545.1 uncultured Collinsella sp.
CCGCCGAGCGCGCCGAGGCCGTGCTGGTGCTGTTTGTCGCCGTCGGTTGTTCGGCGGATGTGCGGTCCTCGGTGAACTATGCCATTGACTATGCGCACGCGACTTGTGGCGGAGGCACTTCCACGCCGCGTTCGCTTGGCATGTCGCTGACTGCGGGCGAACGCGAACCCGCCCCGGCGCACCCCTTGGGCTTGCTGCGCGTGCAAAACAGTTTTGTCGTGAGCGCCCCGCGCTGGATTCAGCCGAGTGAGCAGGGTGTTGAGATTGGCGCGCTGGCCACTGGTGAGGGCGATATTACCAACGTCGGCGACGATGTCTCGGCCCGCCATGCCCATATCTGGTGCGATGCTCAAAATATCTGGCACGTCGAGGACTTGTCGTCCACCAACGGAACCGTGGTGGTAAACGGGGCCACGCGCGTCTGCATTCAGGTCGAGCCCGGCCGTTCCGCCCAACTCAATCCCGGCGACGAGCTCAAGCTCGGCGAATCAACTACCTACGCCATCCTCTTCGGTGCTCTCTGGCCGGCAGATAGGGACGTTCTTTTTCTGCCGGCATCTGGGGACACTCCTTGGCGCTCCAGAGTCGGTCGCCCGGGGATGGAGGGGCCATTTTGGCCCTTGGCGGTCACCCGAGGTAAACCTTTACCGCCCGCCTATATTTGCCGAAATTACACTTGACGGCGGGGTACAATAATCCCGCATGCGGATTTCCGTTGCGGGCGCTTCCCATCGCCGGGGCGTGCCCGGGAGCATCCGGCATGCGGCCTTTGCGGCGCTCGGCCATGTGCAAGACGGGTAGCTGGGCCTGCGGTGCGCAAGCGCCTCTCGCCTTGGCACGCCTTCTCTCCATGCCATGTACCTGCTGCTCAGTCTGCCTGCCGGATGATTGGAAGCAACAGCGAAAATCCCATCACGCCAACATCCCGGCGATCGCCGGGGCCTGTATACCTATATGAGAGGAGAGGGGTATATGGCGCGTAAGTTTAAGTCTATGGACGGCAACGAGGCGGCCGCATATGTTTCGTATGCGTACACCGAGGTGGCGGGAATTTATCCCATTACGCCGTCCAGCCCGATGGCCGACCATGTCGACCAGTGGGCGGCCCAGGGTCGTAAGAACATCTTTGGCACCCCGGTCAAGGTCGTCGAGATGGAGTCCGAGGCAGGTGCAGCCGGTACCGTTCACGGTTCGCTGGGCGCCGGTGCTCTGACCACCACCTACACGGCTTCTCAGGGCCTGCTCCTGATGATCCCGAACATGTACAAGATCGCGGGCGAGCAGCTCCCGGGCGTCTTTCACGTCTCCGCGCGTTGCGTCGCTTCGCACGCCCTGAACATCTTCGGTGATCACTCCGACGTCATGGCCTGCCGCCAGACCGGTTTCGCCATGCTCGCCGAGGGCAACGTCCAGGAGGTCATGGACCTCTCGCCGGTGGCTCACCTTGCCGCCATCGAGGGTAAGACCCCGTTCCTTAACTTCTTCGACGGCTTCCGCACCAGCCACGAGATCCAGAAGGTCGCCATGTGGGACTACAAGGATCTTGCCGAGATGTGCGACATGGACGCCGTCCAGGCTTTCCGCGACCACGCGCTCAACCCTGAGCATCCGCATACCCGCGGTAGCCACGAGAACGGCGACATCTTCTTCCAGAACCGCGAGGCCTGCAACAAGGTCTACGACGAGCTTCCCGCCGTCGTCGAGGGCTACATGAAGAAGATCAACGAGAAGCTCGGCACCGATTACGGCCTGTTCAACTACTACGGCGCTCCCGATGCTGATCGCGTCGTCGTGTGCATGGGCTCCTTCTGCGACGTGCTCGAGGAAGTCATCGACTACCTCAACGCTCACGGCGAGAAGGTCGGCCTGGTCAAGGTTCGCCTGTTCCGTCCGTTCTCCATCAAGCACTTTGTCGACGTTCTCCCCGAGACCGTCAAGAAGATTGCCGTCATGGACCGCACCAAGGAGCCGGGTTCCATCGGCGAGCCGCTCTACCAGGACGTCGTCTCCGCTCTCTACGAGTCTGGCAAGACGGGTATCAAGGTTGTCGGCGGCCGTTACGGCCTGGGCAGCAAGGACACGCCTCCCGCGTCCGCGTTCGCTGTCTTCGAGGAGCTTAAGAAGGACGAGCCCAAGCGCGAGTTCACCATCGGCATCGTCGATGACGTGACCAACCTGAGCCTGCCCGAGGCCGAGGATGCGCCCAACACCGCAGCCCCCGGCACCATTGAGTGCAAGTTCTGGGGTCTGGGTGGCGACGGTACCGTCGGCGCCAACAAGAACTCGATCAAGATCATCGGCGATCACACCGACAAGTACGTTCAGGCCTACTTCCAGTACGACTCCAAGAAGACCGGCGGCGTCACCGTTTCGCACCTGCGCTTTGGTGATTCCCCGATCCGCTCGCCGTACTACGTGACCAAGGCCGACTTTGTCGCCTGCCACAACCCCAGCTACATCGTCAAGGGCTTCAAGATGGTCCGCGACGTCAAGCCGGGCGGCACCTTCCTGGTCAACTGCCAGTGGAGCGACGAGGAGTTCGCCGAGCACATGCCCGCCGTGGCCAAGCGCTACATCGCGAACAACAACGTCAACGTCTACCTGATCGACGCTATCGACCTGGCCGCCAAGGTCGGCATGGGCAAGCGCACCAACACGGTGCTCCAGTCCGCCTTCTTCGCGCTGGCCAAGGTCCTGCCCGCCGAGGACGCCCTGCAGTACATGAAGGACGCGGCCACCAAGTCCTACATGAAGAAGGGCCAGGCCATCGTCGACGCCAACCACAAGGCCATCGATGCCGGCGCTACCGCCTTCCGTAAGTTCGAGGTTCCGGCCGACTGGGCAACTGCCGAGGATGCCGCTCCCGTCGAGCTCTCCGAGGAGACCAAGTCCGCCATCGCCCAGCAGGTCAAGAACCTGCTCGAGCCCATCGATCGCATGGATGGCGACAGCCTGCCCGTTTCCGCCTTCGTCGGTTGCGCCGACGGCCAGTTTGAGCTGGGCGCCTCCGCATACGAGAAGCGCGGCGTCGCCGTCGTCGTTCCCCACTGGGACGAGACCAAGTGCATCCAGTGCAACCAGTGCGCCTATGTGTGCCCGCATGCCACCATCCGTCCGTTCGCGATGACCGAGGACGAGGCTGCCGCCGCGCCCGAGGCTACCCGCACGCTCGATGCCATGGGCCCCAAGGCCAAGGGCATGAAGTTCACCATGGCCGTGTCCCCGCTCGACTGCATGGGCTGCACCAACTGCGTCAAGGTCTGCCCCAAGGGTGCTCTCGAGATGGTTCCCACCGAGCAGGAGATGGACCAGCAGCCTGTTTGGGACTATATGGTCGAGAACGTCTCCGAGAAGAAGGAGCTCATCGCGGCCAACGTCAAGGGCAGCCAGTTTAAGCAGCCCTACCTGGAGTTCTCCGGCTCCTGCGCCGGCTGCGCCGAGACCGCCTATGCACGTCTGGTGACCCAGGTCGCCGGCGACCGCATGTTCATCTCCAACGCCACCGGCTGCTCCTCCATTTGGGGCAACCCCGCTGCCACCGCTCCTTACTGCAAGGACAAGGACGGTCACGGCCCGGCGTGGAACAACTCCCTGTTCGAGGACAATGCCGAGCACGGTCTGGGCATGGCTGTTGGCTATGAGGCCGTTCAGCACAAGCTGATCGCCGCTACCCAGGACATCATCGCTGCCGATGGTCCGTCCGATGAGCTCAAGGCTGCCGGTCAGGCTTGGATCGACTCCGTCAACGACGCCGAGGCCTCCAAGACCGCTGCCGCTGCCTACGTTGCCGAGCTCGAGAAGTGCGGCTGTGACGCTTCCAAGGCGATCCTCGCCGACAAGGCTTACCTCACCAAGAAGTCCTTCTGGATCTTCGGCGGCGACGGCTGGGCCTACGACATCGGCTTCGGTGGCCTGGACCACGTCCTGGCTTCCGGCCACAACGTCAACGTCTTCGTCTTCGACACCGAGGTCTACTCCAACACCGGCGGTCAGGCCTCCAAGGC
>CABUTP010000166.1 GCA_902494545.1 uncultured Collinsella sp.
CGTCGTAGCCCACGTATCCCGGGGGCGCACCGATCAGACGCTGGACGCTGAACTTCTCCATGTACTCGGACATGTCGATACGCACGAGCGCGCGCTCGTCGTCGAACAGGCACTCGGCAAGCGCCTTGGCGAGCTCGGTCTTGCCCACGCCGGTGGGGCCCAGGAAGAAGAAGCTGCCGATGGGCTTGTCCGGATCGGAGAGGCCCGCACGGCTGCGGCGCACAGCTGCGGCGACGGCGGAGACGGCCTCGTCCTGGCCGATGACGCGCTTATGCAGCTCGCCCTCCAAGCCCTTCAACTTGTCGAGCTCGCCCTGCATCATCTTGGACACGGGCACGCCGGTCCAGGCGCTCACGACCTCGGCGATCTCATCGGAGGTCACCTGTTCGTTGAGGCCCTCGCCGTCCTGCTGCTTTTGCGCCTCGAGCGCAGCCTCGGAATCCTGAATCTGCTGTTGCAGACCCGGGATCACGGAATAGCGCAGCTCGGACGCGCGGCCCAGATCGCCGTTGCGCGTCGCGCGCTCCTCTTCGCTCCTGGCCTCGTCGAGCTGTCCCTTGAGCTCTTGCACGTGGTCGATGGCGTTCTTCTGGTTGAGCCAGCCGGCCTTTTGCACGTTGAGTTTTTCCTGGACCTCGGCGATTTCCTGGCGCAGGGCCTCCAGACGCTCCTTGGAGGCGTCGTCGGTCTCCTTCATGAGCGCCTGCTCCTCGATCTGCAGCTGGGTGAGCTGACGCGTGGTGGCGTCAATCTCGACCGGCATGCTGTCGAGCTCCATGCGCAGGCGGCTTGCCGCCTCATCGACCAGGTCGATGGCCTTGTCGGGCAGGAAGCGGTCGGCGATGTAGCGATCGGAGAGGTCGGCGGCGGCCACGAGCGCGCTATCGGTGATGTGCACGCCGTGGAAGATCTCGTACTTCTCCTTGAGGCCACGCAGAATCGAGATGGTGTCCTCGACGGTAGGCTCGCTCACCATAACGGTCTGGAAACGACGGGCGAGCGCCGCGTCCTTCTCGATGTACTTGCGGTATTCGTCGAGCGTGGTCGCGCCGATCGCATGCAGGTCGCCACGGGCGAGCGCCGGCTTGAGGATGTTGCCGGCGTCCATGGAGCCCTCGGTGGCACCCGCGCCCACGATAGTGTGGAGCTCATCGATGAACAAGATGACCTTGCCCTCGGACTTCTGTACCTCCTTGAGCACGGCCTTCAAGCGGTCCTCGAACTCGCCGCGGTACTTGGCACCGGCGACCAGCGCGCTCATGTCGAGCTCGATGAGGTCGCGGTCGCGCAGGGTGCTCGGCACGTCGCCGGCCACGATACGCTGGGCGATGCCCTCGACGATGGCCGTCTTGCCGACGCCCGGCTCGCCGATGAGCACCGGGTTGTTCTTGGTGCGACGGGACAGGACCTGGATGGTGCGGCGAATCTCGTCGGTACGGCCGATGACCGGGTCGAGCTTGCCGGCACGGGCAAGGTCGCAGATATTGCGGCCGTACTGCTCCAACGCCTCAAACTGAGTCTTGTCCTCGGCAGACGTCACGCGGTCATCGCCGCGCAGTTCCTCGTAGACCTGCTCGATGCGCTCCTTGGTGACGCCGGCGTCGCGCAGCACACGACCAGCCTCGCCCTTGTCCTCGGCAAGCGCCATCAGCAGATGCTCGGTTACCACAAAGCTGTCGCCCATCTTGGTGGCCTTTTTCTCGGCCTTCTCGATGACGCGGACGAGCTCGTTGGACAGGCCCATCTGCTGGCCCTCGCCCGAAACCTTGGGCGCGCGGTCGACGGCATCCTGCGTGGAGCGTGCGAGCTGGGCCGGATCAGCGCCGATGCGCTCGATGATCACGGAGATATTGCGCTCGCCGGCACCGAGCAGGGCAGACAGCAGGTGAATCGGCTCCACCGCGCCGGCCTGCGCATCGGCAGCCGTGCTCATGGCGGTCTGCAGCGCCTCGCGCGACGTCATTGCTAGCTTATCGATTCTCATGGAATCACCTCTCTTGGGGCGGCCGCCCTACGGGGCGGCTTCACGTTGTTCGAGAAGTATTGTTGCCAGCTTTGTGCGATCTTATACACAAATCTAAGTCTCTATATATAAGATTTTCTGAGTGATTGATGGATAGGGTACTGAGATGTCAGCCCGCCGCTGCCCAGGCGCACTACCGTCTCGATCTGTAACATCTAGCAGTCATTTTTGGTCCTAGGTGTTACAGATCGAGATGAAATGTTCAGTAGCTCCCCTTTATCTCAATCTGTAACAAGTACTCGGCAAAAAGAGATCTACCTGTTACAGAACGAGACAAACAGAAGACACCCGAATCGAAAATCTCAATCTGTAACACCAGACCCACTTTTAGCGGCCAAGATGTTGCAAATCGAGACAAGCCGAGAACTACCACAAAGGTGCCTATCCCCCTTGTGGTGGTCGCGGTCTCTACTCCTTCGCCGAACCCGTACTTCCCGATTCGGCGTTCCAGGGCATCTCATCCTCGAACAGCCATGTACGGGCAGACCCACTATCGCGTGCAGTCTGCGGGTCGGGCAAGCAGGTCTGTTCATAGGCATCCTGAATGCACTGACCCATAAAATCGTTGAGCTCGGTCTGGTTGCCCTCCATGACATAGGCGACATCGCCGTCCAAGATGTAGATACCCGGTCCCTCATTGCCCTCGTAGCCAGGATCGTACGAAACATCACATAACTTGGCGCCATTCGCGGTGTCCAACTCGATGGACGAGCGGCATCCGCCAACCATGTCGTTCGCTTTTGCCCGATAGGACGCATATCCGTACCAACGCTTAAAGGCTTTGCCCTTGAGCAGCTCGGACGCCCTATCGATCAGGCTTGAATCCGTGGTATAGCGCATGGCCCCAAGCTGAATGTGCGGATAATTGCTAATACCCAGCACAGCCGGCTGCTCATCAAAATCAACGGCAATGGTCTCGGGCTTGTCGTCGCCGGTCAGAAGTTCGACAGATTGAGTCACAGGCTTGACCACCGGCTCCGTCACCGCAGCAGGTAGAAACGCCATGCCGACAGCGCCCATGCCAACCACGGTGATCGCAAACGCCAAAACAATCAATCCAATACGGGCAGGACTTCTCACAGCAAAGCACCTCACAATGCAAGCCTTCGCCATCTGTACTAATAATATCGCCAGCCAGCACTATTACCAAAAGAAGCTGCTCGCACCCCACCACCACAAAGGTGCCTGTCCCCTTCGTGGTGGTTTTCGACGCTAACGGTCGACCATCTCACGCCATGAGATTAAACTTGAATTGTTCTCTGAACATATCCATTTCTGCCTATCCTCAACAGCTCTTTGTCTCGAGGAGCGCATATGAAGCCGTCTCATTCCACCGGTCGCAACGTCATCGCCATTCTCGCCATACCCATCGTGATGCTCTTCCTTATCGTCATCACGCCCTTTTCCCTTGGCATCGCCTCGCCCTTCGATCTTTGCGGGATGATCGACGCCGGCTCGCGTGCCACCTCGCTCTCCTTTGTCTGCCGTGGCGTGTTCTACGAATATGCAATTCCCACCGGAAGTTGGCAGTCCAAGTTACCGTTGCTCGGCAAGGTCGACGGATGCTCCCCCTATTTCTGCCTTGAACCTCAGGCGCTAAACTATCTAATCGACGACCAGCCACTCGACTCCATCACCCTCGCCTACGACTACGCACCAAACACCGATGAGCGCCACATGAACCAAGTCCTCGACAAGATGCTTGGACAGTGCGGGCTCACCGAGGAGGCCGGTCGAACCATCTATAGCAACCAGAAATTAAAGCGAACAGAACTCCGCCGTGTCGGAAAAATCAAAGGGCGAAACGGGGCCGCCTACTGGGATGCCTGGGCAACACGCGACAAGGGCGAATTCGGACACAGCACCTATATGGTCACTGTCTACACCAAAGACGGAATTAAGGACAATGTTGACGATTTCGCGTCATCCAAACTCGGCATCCCCAAAACAACCAAACCCGCCAGCCC
>CABUTP010000167.1 GCA_902494545.1 uncultured Collinsella sp.
CAAAGGCCGGGTGGTATTGGTCAGAATGGCTAATCGTCCTTGTTGTCCTTCATGACAACGGTGGTCTCGGTGTGGCTGAAGGTGTCGTGCTTCTCGGTCAGGTCGAGCTCGCCGCAGTAGCAGTCGGCGTGGGTGGCCTCGTTGGCCGTCTTGAGCTGGCCTACCAGCAGCACGTCTGCGATGATCACGATGATCAGCGGCGCGACGATGTTGATGAGGATACCCTCGACATCAAAGGTGAGGTAGTCCGGATTGAAGGCGTTCTCTCCCATAAAGAGGATCTGGGAGAGGACAAACCCGATCACAAAGAACAGCACCGAGGCGATGGCGAGCTTGGGCTTGGAGCAGGGGAGCTCGCCGACCATGCGACCGGTCTGGCCGTTCATGGCAAACAGGTAACTCTTGCCGTTCCACGAGGTAGAGAGCATCCACACGGGGAACAGGGCGTAGTCGCTGTCTTCCCAGGTGTAGTCGAGCTGCTTGCTTTCGACCGTGGCATCGTCATATTCGTCGACGACGGTCTCGCGCAGGGCCGAAATCGTACTTTCTTCCATACGACGTTCGGCGCGCGCCTTGCAGGTCTCGCAATCCTCGTCGTAGCGGTTGGCGATGTAGCCGGGCATATACGCGACCGAGAACGGGCGCAGTGCGTCGTAGTCAAACGGCTCGATGGCGTCCATGTGGCCGTCGGGCATCTTGGACGATCCGTCGACGGGCACGCGCTTAAACGAGATATTTCCCTTGCGGTAGGCATCGTAGTGGTCGGTGGTCGTGACGGTGCGGTCGGATTCCTCGGTCACGGTCTCGTTGGTCGCGTCAAAGTACACTTCGCCGTCAACGCGGGCGCCGTAGAGCCAAAACGGCACGTAGACACCTTGGACCTCGTCGATGTGGTTGCCGGTGACAAAGCTCTTGGGCAGCAGGATTTTGCCCTTGTAGTGGTCTTTGAGCGCGGCCATAACGTCATCGCGTCCGAGCTTAAACGGAATCACCAGGTCGGGTGAGAAGTCGCCCGAGAGCTGGCCGGGTGCTACGGCGGAGTTGCCGCAGTATGGGCAGGTGGTAACGGCGACGGTGCCATCCGAGACCAGCTCGGCACCGCACGACGAGCAGATGTAGCCGGCGTTTTGAGCCAGCTCCTGCACGGCATCGTCGACAGCAGGCTTGGGGGCCGCGGCTGCCGCATCGGCTTTGGCGTCGGCCTTGTCCTGGCGCTCGCGATAGAGGGCCTCGACTTCTTCGACTTCAAAGCGCGAATCGCAGTAGTCGCAGACGAGCTTTTGCTCGGCGCTGGCAAAGTGAAGGGGGCCGCCACATGCGGGGCACTGATAGTTGACGCTCTCGAAGGCCATGATCGGTCCTTTCGCTGCCGGAGGCTATGCGCCGATGGCGCCGCCGCAGTATTCGCAGCGCCCGCTGGCATCGGGAATGGTGGTTGCACCGCAGAAGGGGCAGGTGACCGCGGTCTTGGGGGCCTTGGCGGCCACGACGCTGTCGCGCGTCTCCTGGCGCAGCTGCACCAGCGCGTCGCGGACCTCGGTTGCCTGGCGCTTGGCCTCGCGGTATTCGATGGAACCGCGCTGATCGATGGTAGAGTCGTTCACGCGTAGGTTGATCTCGGTAAAGTACGGCGTGTTGACATGGATGGTCAGATTGAAGTCATAATCCAGGTCGTAGCGCGGCGGGTTGTAGCTCTCGCGCTCGCCGTCCTTGGTCTCGCGATAGATCTCGGTGCGATGCTCGTCGATATCCATATCGCAGCCGAGTACCTGTGAGAACTCGATGATGTCGGGATTGGCGTCGCGCCAGCGGCTCTGCGAAGTGATGATCAGCAGGCCCGCGTCTTCGTCGAGCATGATGTTGGTGCGCCCGGCAGAGAGCGTGCGCGTGGGGTTGAACGACGCCAGGCGTTCGGCATTGGCCTCGCGGTAGGCGAGTTGCTCGCGGATATCGTCCGCGGTGCTGGAGCGATGGCCGTGGAAGAAGGGGGAGAGCTTGCCGGCGCACTCTTTGCACAGGTAGCCCTCGCTGATCTTGGTCTTTCCCAAAAGTCCCAGCTCGGTACCGCAAATCGCGCACTCTTTCTTCTCGAACATCTTGTCAAAGAAGCCCATGGCTGCCTCCCATCAACAGGTAGCGTGTGTCACTTTTGATGATGGGGGAGTGCGCGATCTTTCACGATACCCAGACGGCTCAACGAGTCTCCACAACTGGGACACATGGCCCATTTTTGACTAGTCGTCGGGGACACTCTTCGGCCACTCATTGGGGACGTACTTAAATGAGTGGCAGTTGGGGACACTCCTTGCCGAATGTGGGGTCTGCCACTTGCTATGCCACGGTCACGGCAACTTGGGCGTAGCGGCTGCAGGGGCGCTCGGCGCGCGTCTGCACGGTAAGGGTGAGCACGAAGCGGTCGCCGGGCTGCGCGTCGGCGGGTACGATGAAGGCGGCGCTCACCGTGCATTCCTGCCACAGCGACAAATCTTGGGCACCTGCATAGCTCGACGGGTCCACGGCGACATTCCAATGCGCATCGAAGCCCTTGTCGTCGGGGTCGACGATGGTCGCCGCAAGGGTGACGCGCTCGCCGGCTGTAGCGCTGCGGTCGGCCGTGACCTCGACAACATATGCCGGATGCGAGCAGGCTGCCGGATCATGGGCGCACCATTGCGCGCGGGCGGCAAAGTCTTCCTGATAGGCGCGCAGATAGGGATTGGGGTTGTTGCCTGCGGGCGTGCCGATGGCGGCAAAGGTGGCGGGTGCGTCCGCATCGGGATGCCCATCAAGAAACATGCGGCCGAGCAGCGTGTCGAAGTCGCGGTTATCGATACCGCGCAGGCCAAACGGCAGCAGCGAAATATAGGTCATGCTGTCGCCTTCGGCCATAAAGTCGCCGCGCTCAAACTGCATCGCGGGCATGCCTTCTAGACCCCAATCCAGACGGGCATGCTTGCCAAACTGAAAGCGCTCGGGCTCGTTTTCGTAGATCTTGCCTTCGCCATAGAGCATATAGCGCGCCATGAGGGGGCCGTTGCCCTGCGTGAGATTCTGCTCGGGCCAAGGAGCCTTAAACAGTGGCAGCGTATCGGGCTGAGCCGTCTTGGCGTCGACATAGCCGCCATACATATAGGGCACACGCCAAAAGATGAGCTCGGGAAAGAGCTCGCGCCCATGGTCGAGCCATGAGTTGTCCTGTCCTACGCCGTCCGCGACACCCGTCACGCGCACCTTCTGATAGACCCGCTGCTGCACGGCAGGCCATTCGGGCGTGGCGCGATAACGCTCGGCAATATTCATGAGGGCGCGAACGATGGTGTTCATGCCACCCCAACTGAGCAGCCATAACGTACGCGGATCATCATCTAAAATCGCCTGCGCAATTACGCGGGACCCCTCAGTTTCCTCAGTCACATCGCCCTCAAAGGCAACATTTCCCACAAAGGTGCGCTCGACCATCTGGGCGGGCGTGGGAAACGGCGGCTCACCGGCAGCGGCCGCATTTGCCTGCAACTGCGGCCAAGCCTGGGCATATTCATTACTCCAGAGGTTCTCAATCCAATGCTCGGGAAACGGACGATACTCACGAAGCTCGCCGGCCAGCGGATCAGGCTCATGAGGCACAACATCCCACTCATAAGAGCGACGCCCTTTGGTCCGCCAATGCGAATTCACCTCACCGAGCGTATGAACCCCATCCCCAAGAAAGTGATACTGCGAAGCCGTATACACCACAGCCTGAACATCAAGCAAGTTGAGATACAGAGCCAAATGAACGAGCGAGTTCATATCATCGACTTCCATATCAGTGGTAACAATCACCCGAGTCAACTCTTGGGACATAGGAAAAGCTCCAATCAAAATCAATTCAGCCAGTTACACGCAAGGCAAGACGGGACCCACGCCCCCATCGCCACCGACCCGGCGTGGAGGCGGGAGCGCCCGGCCAGGGGCGAAGCAATGGGAACCCAGCGGGCACAGGGGA
>CABUTP010000168.1 GCA_902494545.1 uncultured Collinsella sp.
GCCCATCATCTCGTATATCCGCAGGCACATTACGTAATGCAGACGAACGGTAGGAATTTAGCGGTAAACGGTTGACCAAAAGAAAAGTTAGATGTTATTTTGACCAGACACTTTCCTGACCTGCGGAAATGCGTTATTTCAGCTGAAGAATAGTCTGATAACAAAAAATTATTATTGAGAATGAGAATCATCTTTAATACGATATGCAATGAAGGCACAACCTCAACCCCGCACTGCGTCACAATAGAGCGTTAGATGCGAAAACAACTACTTCGAGGATTGGTGGTCAAATGACCCAGGAGACGGTTACGAACGGCACTGAAGCCCTGTTCACTCGCGAAGGCATGCCTCCCGTTAAGGAAATGATCCCGTGTGCCCTTCAGCACGTACTGGCATCGTTTGCCGGCATCATTACCCCGGCGGTCATCATGGCCGGCGTCTACGGCTTTAATAGCCAGCAGAGCACCGACATCATTCAGGTTGCACTCATTCTTTCGGCAATCGACACGGCCCTTCAGGCCTTCGCTCCCTTCCGTCGCATCGGCGGCGGCCTGCCCATCGTCATGGGCGTTTCGTTCGCGTTCCTGCCGGCCCTTCAGGCCATGGGCGCCTCGGGCTTTAGTTTTGGCGCGCTGCTGGGCGGCGAGATCGTTGGCGGTGCCGTCGCGGTCCTCTTTGGTCTGGCCTACAGCAAGATTAAGTGGCTGTTCCCGCCCGTCGTGACCGGCACGGTCATCTTCTCCATTGGCGTCTCTCTCTATCCCACGGCCGTCAAATACATGGCCGGTGGCATGGGCACGCCGTTGTGGGGCACCCCGCAGGCATGGTGCGTCGCTCTTATCACCTTCGCCGTCGTCTTCGCGCTCGCCAACTTTGGCAAGGGCACGCTCAAGCTGGGATCCGTGTTCTTTGGCATGATCGTTGGCATGATCGTTTCGATCCCCTTTGGCATGATCGACTTCTCCAGCGTCGCCACCGCTCAGGTCTTCGCTCTTCCCAAGCTCATGCCCTACGCGCTCGAGTTTGATCCCGAGGTCTGCATTACCCTCGCCGTCGTGTTCCCCATGGTTGCCATCCAGGTTATCGGTGACGTCTCCGCCGCCTGCCTGGGCTCCATCGACCGTATGCCCACCGAGCGCGAGCTCTCCGGCGCTATCGTGTCCCAGGGCCTCACTTCTATGGTCGGCGGCCTGCTGGGCGGTCTTCCCACCAGCGCCCTTGGCCAGAACGTGGGCATCATCTGCTCCAACAAGGTCGTCAACAAGTGGGTCTTTGTGATCATCGCGGCCGTCTTTGCCATCGCCGGTCTGTTCCCGCAGCTCTCTGCCGTGCTCTCCGCCATCCCGCAGCCTGTTATCGGCGGCGCGACCGTCGGCGTCTTTGGCACCATCACCATGAACGGTGTGCGCATGTTCACCCGCGAGGGCCTCACGCAGCGCACCACCACCATCGTCGGCACCTCCGTTGTCTTTGGCTTGGGTATCTGGATGGCCAGCGGTTGCCTTGCCGGCGAGGGTATGCCTACCTGGGTGTCCACCGTCATCGGCTCCAACGCCGTGACCCCCACCGCCATCATGGCCATCGTGCTCAACCTGATCCTTCCGCAGACGCCGGTCGTGGCTCAGCACATCGATGCCGCCAAGGATGCCGCTGTGAATCTGGTCCTGCCCGAGAGCAAGAAGTAGCCAATTCGGTGCTATTCGCCGGCGGACGCATCGCCTCGTCCGCCGGCGCCATGCGGCGCCAAGCCGCACTTCAAAGGGCTTGTCCCTTTGGTGAAGCGTTGACGGGAGAGGGCCCGTTTCCGGTGTAGGCCGGCGCTTCGCACTTCCGCCATGTCAGAGGTGTCAAACCCCGCCTCTGATGTTGAAGGGAGCATTTATGCTTCTGGTCGCTAACGGTTCCGTCTTTACCCGCAACGCTCAGACTCCGTTCATTCCCAACGGTGCGGTCGCCATTGACGGAGATACGATTGTCGAAGTGGGCCCCGAGCGCGAGCTCAAGGCCAAGTACCCGGATGCCGAGTACGTCGACGCCCAGGGCAACCTCATCATGCCCGGACTTATCAACTGCCACACCCACATCTACTCGGGTCTGGCCCGCGGCCTTGCCATTAAGGGCTGCAACCCCACCAACTTCCTGGAGAATCTTGAGCAGCAGTGGTGGAAGATCGACGACAACCTGACGCTCGACGGCACCAAGGCCAGCGCCTACGCCACGATTCTTGACTCCATCCGCGATGGCGTCACCACGATCTTCGATCACCATGCGAGCTTCTGCGAGATCCCGGGAAGCCTCTTCACCATTAAGGACGCAGCTCAGGAGCTGGGCATGCGTTCGTGCCTGTGCTACGAGGTCTCCGATCGCCGCGGCCAGGAAAAATGCGACCAGGCCATTGCCGAGAACGCCGAGTTTGCCCAGTGGGCCGCCAAAGAGCGTCGCGATAACGACAACCACATGATCGCCGCCATGTTTGGCGGACATGCCACCTTTACGCTGTCGGACGAGACCATGGACAAGATGGCCGAGGCCAACAACGGCCTGACCGGCTTCCACATCCATGTGTGCGAGGGCATGAACGATGTGTGGGACTCCCGCCTCAACCGCGGCGGCATCAGCCCCGTCGAGCGCCTGCTGCAGCACAACCTGCTGGGTCCCGACACCATGCTCGGCCACTGCATCCACGTGACGCCTGCCGAGATGGATATCGTCAAGGAGTCCGGCACCTGGCTGGTCAACAACCCCGAATCCAATATGGGCAACGCCGTGGGCTGCGCCCCCGTGCTCGAGTTCTTCCGCCGCGGCATCCCCGTGTGCATGGGCACCGACGCCTACACCCACGATATGCTCGAGAGCCTCAAGGTTTTCCTGATCATTCAGCGCCACAACGCCGCTATGCCCAACGTGGGCTGGTGCGAGGCCATGACGATGCTGTTCGAGAACAACGCCAAGATGGCCAGCAAGTACTTCGATCGCAAGCTCGGTGTGCTCGAGGCCGGCGCTGCCGCCGACGTCATCGTAATGGACTACAAGCCCTTTACGCCGCTGAGCGAGGAGAACATCGACGGCCACATGCTCTTTGGCATGATGGGCAAAAACTGCCGCACCACCATCATCAACGGCCGCGTCCTGTACAAGGATCGTGAGTTTGTCGGTATCGATGAGGACAAGATCAACGCGTGGACCATGGCTGAGTCCAAGAAGCTCTGGAGCACGCTCAACGATCGCGCCTACTAATTACAAGTAGATTCGCGCGCGTCGGATGTTTCGCCGCATCCGACGCGCGTATAGGCGACCTCCGCGGGGTCGCCGGCGCTGTGCTAGCGCTACACCGTATTTGCGCCCGCCGCGCGGTCTCGCCGGGCGTTACAGAGAGGAGCTCATTATGAGCGACATCATGAGGCCGATCCCGTTTTCGCAGCTGATGAACTGGATCATCGAGGAGCACAAGACTCAGGGCGCCATCTTTGGCGTGCGCAAGATGGTCACGACCAACCAGGAGGGCGCGCTTCCCATTTTTGACGAGCGCATCGAGACCCCGTTTGGCCCGGCCGCTGGCCCCAACACGCAGCTTGCCCAGAACATCGTGGCATCCTACGTTGCCGGTTCCCGCTTCTTTGAGCTCAAGACCGTTCAGGTTATGGACGGCGAGGAGCTCTCCAAGTGTGTGAACAAGCCCTGCATCGTGGCGCAGGACGAGTGCTACAACTGCGAGTGGTCGACCGAGCTCGAGGTTCCGCAGGCCTTTGCCGAGTACGTGAAGGCATGGTTCGCCTGCCACCTCATCGCTCGCGAGTACGGCCTGGGAAGCCCGGACGGCTTTGTCTTCAACATGTCCGTGGGTTATGACCTCGAGGGCATTAAGAGCCCCAAGGTCGATGCCTACATCGAGGGCATGAAGGACGCCAGCGGCTCTGCCGTCTGGAATGAGTGCCGC
>CABUTP010000169.1 GCA_902494545.1 uncultured Collinsella sp.
CACGGCTTGACGGCCGCCAAACCCGCCTCCACGCTGGCGCGGGTGACGTCGACCAGGCGCTGGCGCTCGGCAGAGACCTCGCCGATGCAGAACATGCGGCTCGAATCACTAAAGTAGCCATCAAGAATCGTGGAGCAGTCGACGTTGATGATGTCGCCCTCGTGCAGCACATCCGCATCGCAGGGGATACCGTGGCAGACGACGTCGTTGATCGAGGTGCACACGCTCTTGGGATAGCCCTCGTAGTTGAGATCGGCCGGCGTGCCGCCGTGCTCGACGGTGTAGTCGTAGATCATCTGGTCGATCTGGTTGGTGGTCATGCCTGCGGCGATATGCTCGCCCACATAATCGAGCACGCCCACGTTGATAGCCGCCGATCGCTTGATACCCTCGATATCGGCGGGCGTCTTGTAGAGCGTGCGGGGCAGAACCTCCCAGCCCTCTTCCCACAGGCGCTCGAGGCGCTCATCAAAGGCGCTATGGCATTTCTTATATTTTTTGCCGCTGCCGCACCAGCAAGCGTCGTTGCGGCCAGGCACGGGTCCTTTGTCATACATGGCTAACTTCCTTTCATCCGCAGCTAGTATAGCCCACCCACGCGTCCATAAAAGTTGCGGTGATATAGTTCCGATTTAAGCGGTTTAACAGCACAAATAGGAACTATATCACCGCAACTGATGGGGCGGGATGGCTGACACTAGCTGCTGCGTGGTTTTGTTAGTAGCTCACCTGGCAGGGGATGTCGAGGGCGCGCACGCGCGCGGCAATGGCGTCGAGGACGTCGGGTGCTGCTTTGGCAAGGCCGGCAACCGGTGTTTCGCGCGCCACCGTGTAGATGGTCGCCTCCTGCGGACGAATGCGCTCGAGCGCCGCGAGCCAGGGGGCAACGTATTCCTCGCCAGTGTTGTCGATGAGCTTGCCCTGATACTCGCCGGTCAAAAAGATCGTCTGGATGATGACGTGGCCGTTAAAGCTCGCGAACGTCTCGATCTGGTGCTCTACATCGTAGGGGCCAACGGGCTGGTCGAGCAGCTGGATAAATGCCGGGTCGACCGTATCGAGCTTGAGGATGTTGTCGTCGACCATCATGAGCGCATCGTGCACCTGGGGACGGTCGGCGCGCGTGCCGTTGGAAAGCACGGCAATCTTGGTGTTTGGGGCCAGCTGGTCGCGAAGCGCGACGGCACCGGCGATGGCCTGCGGAAACTCAGGTGCGGCGGTTGGTTCGCCGTTGCCGGCAAACGTGATTACATCGGGCAGCTCACCCTCGATTGCCATCTCGTGCAGCTTGGCCTCGAGTGCATCGAGCACCACGGCAGCCGTGTTATAGGGCTCGTGGCAGGGGCGCTCGGCGTTGAGACCGTTCTCGCAGTAGATGCAGTCGAACGTGCAGATCTTGCCGCTCGCCGGCATCATGTTGACACCGAGCGAAAGGCCCAGGCGACGGCTGCGGACGGGCCCAAAGATGGGGCTGGCATTTAAAAACGTAGACATAGGCATATGCTCCTTGGGACAGTTGAGCTTAAGCATAGCATCGCCGCTAATGCGTGGTTTGGGCTTGTGCTTTACAGGTTTCGATTTTTCGCTCTGCTTTCGATGCCGTGTCATGAAAGGTTTCGAGTCAGGTACAGTTAATCTGTTAACAAAGCGCAAGACGATGAGGACCTGTCCGGCCCTGCTGGCCTGCGTCTGGATGGGCATTGATGATGGGAACACAGTATGGATTTTACAGTCGAGAATGCGGGCACCACGATCGCCTGCCGCGAGTATGCCAGCCCGGATGTATCGTCCGATACACCCGCCTTGGTGTGCGTGCACGGTGCGTGCGTCGACGGTGTCTTTTTTGACGCCATCGCCCGCGAGCTCGCCTGCGACTATCGCGTCATTGCTTACGACCGCCGCGGTTGCGGCGAGAGCGGCGACGCTGCAGATGGACGCTACGACCTCGCCGTCCAGGCCGCCGACCTGCAGGCCGTTATTGAGCATATTGGCGCTCCGGCAAACGTGCTCGCGCACAGTGCCGGTACGCTGGTGACGCTGGAGCTTCTCCGTGCAAACCCCGCCATAATCTCGCGTGCGATTCTGCATGAACCCGCCGTGACGGATGAGGGCGCCGGCCTGGGCGCGGCCCCGGTTTTGCTCGAGATGATCGCCGCGGGAAAGGTCTCCAGGGCATTGCGGGCCTTCCTTGGCGCCATCGACGATTCGGACCCTGAGGCCCCCAAGTTAACCGAGGCGGAAGCCAAACATGCCCTACGCAACGGCCGCAGTTTCATGGCAAACGAATACGGGATTACTATGACCTGCGTTCCCGATTGGGATAGCGTCCGCGCGTCAAGAACGGTGAACGCCGTGCTTTTGGGCGAGCTTTCGATCGGCACGCCTCGCGAGGCGGGCACGAGGATAGCGGCTGAGCTTTTGGACTGTCCACTCGTAATGGTTCCCGGCGCGCACAACGGCCTGCGCGATCGCCCGGCAGCGGCTGCCCGGGCTGTCTGCGGCATCCTGGGGCTCTAACACCCGCAATAGTCAAAGCGGCCTTCACCTGCAAACGTTTCGGCCGTGTTAACAACTGTGCTCAAAACCTCACGTCTGCGGCTTCAATCGTGCCGTCTGCCAACTCATAAAAATGTAACAGGATTCACGTGCTTACCTGCATCGACAAGGTGTTACCCTTGTAACATTTGGAACCCACCGCTTCATGCGAAACTATCGAAAGGGCCCCATATGCTCAATAATCACGAGGTCAATCTAACCGACGAGGAGGCTGCCGCCGAGGTCGCCCGTGTCGCGAAGACCTACCCCGTGGTGCGTTTGCTGTCGGCCGATCAGATTAAGAACGAGCCTAACTGCCTACTCGCCGGCAATCGGTGTCCTTGCCTGCGTCATTCAAGTCTTGAGGCCTTGACAGATTCCGATGAGGTGTCGGAGCAACTGCTCAACGATGGCGTTGAGTACCGCGCCCATCTGCGCCCTCTGAAGGTCGAGGGCGAGCCTCACGTCCTGCTGATGGTGCGTCCGATCGATGAGCAAGAGGCCGCAGAAGAGGACCTTGTCTACACCGACGTGCTGACGAGCGTGCGCAATCGCCGATATTACGAGGAAAAGCTCCGAAGCGCCCGCATGAATGCCGGCGTTGCGATGATTGACCTTGATGATTTTAGGGCCTTCAACGATACGTGTGGCCGTCATGCCGGCGACCTTGCACTCGGTGCTGTGGCGACAGCCATACGCAGCGGAATTCGTTCGACTGACGAGCTTGTGCGCTATGGCTGCGACAAGTTTGTGGTCGTCATGCCCAATATTCCCTCCGATGACTTCGCCCGTCGCCTGCATCAGGTATCCGAAGCCGTTCATTCCACGATTATTCCGGGCCATGAGTACGTGAGCTTGACGGCATGTGTTGGTGGCGTTCGCATTCATGGCGAGACGGTCGATGAGGGCGTTGGCCGTGCTGTCCAGTTACTGAGCCGCGCTAAGGCAAAAGCCGGTACGGTCGTGACCGATGCCGATTCCATCGAGGCCTTCCAAAGCGAAAAGCCTTTGGTGCTTATCGCCGATGACTCCGAGATGAACCGAGCCATTCTCAACGAGATGCTCAAGGACGAGTATTGCATCCTCGAGGCCGACAACGGTCGTACGGCGCTCGACATGGTCGACCGCTATGGCGATGAGTTATCGCTCGTGCTGCTGGACATTGTCATGCCGGGCATAAGTGGCTTTGAGGTGCTGGTCGATCTGTCGCGCCGATCGGGTATCGATAATCTGCCTGTCATCATGATTTCGAGCGAAGATTCCGATGATGCGGTTCTGCGCGCGTACGAGCTGGGCGCCTCGGACTATATCAACCGCCCGTTTGACTCCCGTGTCGTGCGCCGCCGTGTAAGCAACACCATCCGCCTATACGCCAAACAGC
>CABUTP010000170.1 GCA_902494545.1 uncultured Collinsella sp.
GCAAGAAGTGCGGCCACAAGTTCTAAGCTGCCCGCAACATCAAGTTGCTAGCAAAGGCCCGGATGCCACGGCACCCGGGCCTTTTTCTATCCCTACTCATTGGGGACAGACTTAAATGAGTACCCTAACTGGGTAAGCATAAATGAGCGGGTCGTGCTGTATAAATTGCTTGTGTGCGCGTTTATGCGCGTTAGATTGCGTTTAATTACGCACCTATGCGTATATATGCGCCGTTTACGGGGCAATAATG
This sequence comes from uncultured Collinsella sp., assembly GCA_902494545.1. Classification (GTDB taxonomy): domain Bacteria; phylum Actinomycetota; class Coriobacteriia; order Coriobacteriales; family Coriobacteriaceae; genus Collinsella. Next base: position 251 of record CABUTP010000170.1, read on the forward strand.
ACCGTTTAGCGGTGAGATACGCAAAAACGCGCACAGACGCGCGTGTTTGTGCGAATATAGAGCTGTCAGAAATGCAAGACGTTCTATGACACAGGAGACACATAATGGCAGATTCCAAGCAGGCTCCACTCGACTCCGCGGCAGCCGCAAAGGCAGCGTTCGCTTCGGTCCAGGGTAAGCCATTCCCCGATTATATCTTTACGGCTCCCGAGCTTCGTTGGGCTGTGATCGGGTGCGGTGTTATCGCCAACCAGATGGCCCAGTCTCTCGCCCTTGCCGGTCGCAAGCTCGCGGGTGTCGCCAACCGTACGCTGTCCAAGGCCCAGGCTTTTGCCGAGCAGTATGGCGTCGAGAAAGTGTACGAGTCGGTTGAGGACCTCTATGCCGATCCGGACATCGACGCCGTCTATATCACCACGCCGCACAACACGCATATCACCTACCTGCGAGCCGCTCTGGCAGCTGGCAAGCACGTGCTCTGCGAGAAGGCCATTACCCTCAACTCTGCCGAGCTCGACGAGGCCCGTGCCATCGCCGACGAACACAACGTGGTCCTTATGGATGCCACCACGGTGCTCCACATGCCGCTGTATCAGGAGCTGCGCCGTCGCATGGATGCGGGCGACTTTGGCCGCATGAACCTCGCCCAGCTCAACTTTGGCAGCTATAAGGAGTACGGCGACCTGACCAACCGCTTCTACAATCGCAGTCTTGCCGGCGGCGCCATGCTCGACATTGGCGTGTATGCCCTGTCCGTCATGCGCTTGTTTATGGCCAGCCAGCCAGCCGAGGTCGTGTCTCTGGGCAATACCTGCGAGACTGGCGTTGACTTCGCGGGTGGCATTGTCTGCCGTAATGCTGAGCAGCAGCTGGGCGTTGTGAGCCTTACGCTCCACTCCAAGCAGCCCAAGCGCTCGGTCATCAGCTTCGATAAGTGCTATATCGAGGTCAACGAGTATCCGCGTGCCGACCATGCGACCATCGTGTGGACTGCGGACGGTCACCGTGAGGAGGTCCACGCTGGCACCGAAGCATACGCTCTGTGCTACGAGATGGCCGACCTGGAGAAGGCCGTTGCCGGCGACGACTCCAAGCGCGAGCTTCTGGGCTATGCTTCCGATGTTATGGAGCTGATGACCAAGCTCCGCGCCGATTGGGGAGTCGTGTACCCCGAGGAGGAGTAAGCGATGCTTGCGGAAGATAGGCTCAACGCGATCGTGTCGATGGTGCAGCAGGCTGGCTCGGTTACTGTGCCAGAGCTTGCCGAAGCCCTGGGCGTGACGGCGTCTACCATTCGGCGCGACCTGCAGACGCTCGACCGCGCACACCGTATCGCCAAGGTGCACGGAGGCGCGACGAGTCTGGAGCGCGCGCACGTGACGCGCGATCTGACGATTGGCGAGCGCAGTGATCTCCATAACGATGACAAGGAGCGCATTTGCACTCGTGCCGCGGCCCTGGTGGAGCCCGATAGTTTTGTGTATATCGATTCGGGCTCCACGACGCTCAGGCTCATTGAGCATCTTCCGCGCCTTGAGGGCGTCACCTATGTGACCGATTCCGTGCTCCATGCTCAGCATCTCGCACTGCGCGGCATGCGTACCGTGGTGTTGGGCGGCGAGCTCAAGCCCGAGACCGAAGCACTCGTCGGCCCCGATGCCTTGGCAACTCTGGACCATTACAACTTCAACTGCGGCTTTTGGGGTTCTAACGGCATTGCCGCCGAGCAGGGCTTCACGGCGCCCGATATCGAGGAGGCGCAAGTCAAGCGTATCTCGATGCGTCATACGGCCAAGCGCTTCGTAATCTCGGACGCCAGTAAATTTGGCATGGTGGCGCCCGTTAAGTTCGCGGACTTCCGCGACGCAACGATTATTACCGCAGGCGAGGTGCCAGCCAAGTACCGGGCAATGGACAACGTCATCACGGTCTAGCGACGGGGCAAGGTCAAAACCATTTAGGTTCCTCAATAGAAAAGCGGCAACACCCTCGATGGGCGTTGCCGGTTTTGTTGTCTGCCGTTTTGTCTAAATCTGTAACAACTAGACCGTCAGAAGCGGGCCAGATGTTACAGATCGAGACGTTTTGGGGCCGTGGCTGAGCCATTGCGGCAAAACCACCACAAAGGTGCCTGTCCCCATTGTGGTGGTTTAGGGCTCCCAGGGGCAGGGGGCTTCGATGTGGATGGGCTCGCCGGTTACGGGATGCGTAAAGGACACGCTGTGGGCATGGAGCATCAGGCCGCAGGGACGCGGCGTGCCGTAGAGCTCGTCGCCCACCAGGGGATGACGCTCGCTCGCCAGGTGCACGCGGATCTGGTGTTTGCGGCCGGTGAGCAGCTCGACATCGATATACGAACGCGTGGGCAGGCCTCGGCGGCTCTTAAGGCGCTTGAGCACCTTCACGCGCGTTTGAGACGGCTTGCCGCTGGCGCCGACGCGCATCTTTCGGCTGTCGTGACGGTCGCGGGCGATGGGCTTGTCGATGAGCTTTTCGTTCCAGTCGATCTTGCCCTCGGCGAGCGCCAGGTAGTGCTTTTCGAAAGCGTGGTCGATGACCATCTGATCAAAAGCGGGCTGCGTCTGCTTGTCGAGCGAGAACAGCACCACGCCGGTGGTGTCACGGTCCAGGCGGTTGAGCGGCTGCATGTCGGTCGCGGCAAAGCCGTCACCCATCGCCAGCAGCAGGTCGCTGGCGTAGTCGGTAAGCGTGCGCTCGCCGGTGCCGTCGCCGTGGACAATCATGCCGGCGGGCTTGTCGATGGCCATGAGCCAGGCGTCGCAGTAGAGGACTTGAGGTTCTTCGTTCACGTGTAAGCCTTTCGGTTAGCTGATTCCCACAAACATGCAGCCCGAGGTCGCCCCGCGCAGACGGGCGGCGGGCTTACGGCCCGCCCGCGCTGCTTCGACGGCACGACGGACACGGGCGACGGCACGGCCAATCTCATCGGCCTCGAGCAGGGTTCCGTCGACCATAAAACGACGCACGCCGGCATCGAGCAGCTGTGGTACCTGCGGCGTAAGATCGATGGGGTAGGCATCGTACAGGCGAGAGCGGCCGTGGATGTCGGTGCGGACGGGCATGACCTTCCCGTCGATATTCTTGAGCGAGAGCTTACGGGCGCGCAGGCGGCAGTTGGCGCAATCGTGGATGCAGCCGTTGGCAACCTGCAGAATGCAATGCTCGCTTGTCATGACGCGCGGGCGGCCAAAGACGGTGATGCCCAGAGCCGCGGGCGCGGCGGCGCCGAGCGAGACAATCTCGTCGAGCGTGATCTCGGGCGAGAGCCAAAACGCACCGGCTCCGCGCTCGGCAAGCGCCTCCATGCAGGGCGTGTTGTGCACCGGCAGGTAAGAGCGAATCTCGGCCGTGGCGCCAACCTGGGCGGCCAGGGCAAGCTCGGAGATATTGCCGACGGCGACGGTGGCTCCGGCATTGATCCAGGGATCGACGCGCTCGTGGTCAACGGCGCGGCAGACCTCGTCGAGTACGGGTACGATACCCTGCTCAAATGCATCAGCAGGGGAGAGTCCGACAGCATCGAGCGCGTCGGTGGTCATATAGACGCGCGTGGCGCCCTCGGCACGAGCTGCCTCGGCGGCTTCGAGCGTGGTGACGGCGGCGCAGATCTGCGGCTCATCGCGGTAATGCTCGGGCATGGCGC
>CABUTP010000171.1 GCA_902494545.1 uncultured Collinsella sp.
AACGACGCCTCGAGCGACCTGGCCGTCATCAAGCTCAAGGATGCTGACGCCTCCAAGCTCACGCCGATCGAGATCGGTGACTCCTCCAAGCTCAACGTGGGCGAGTGGGTCATGGCGATCGGTTCGCCGTTCGGCAACGAGCAGTCTGTCTCCACGGGTATCGTGTCGGCGCTGTATCGCTCCACGGCCATGCGCTCCACCAGTGGTAGCACCATCTACGCCAACATGATCCAGACCGATGCCGCCATCAACCCGGGCAACTCCGGCGGCGCGCTTGTCAACGACAACGGCGAGCTCGTGGGTATCAACTCGCTCATCGAGAGCTACTCGGGCTCCAGCTCGGGCGTAGGCTTTGCCATTCCGGTCAACTATGCCAAGAATATTGCCGACCAGATTATCGACGGCAAGACGCCGGTTCATCCGTATCTGGGCGCCACGCTTTCGAGCGTCAATGCGCTTAACGCCCGCACTAACAAGCTGAGCACCGATAGCGGCGCGTATGTGGCAAGTGTCGTCGAGGACGGTCCCGCCGCCAAGGCCGGCATTCAGGAGGGCGATGTCATTACCAAGCTGGGCGACGATGAGATTACGAGTGCCGATGGTCTGATCATCGCGCTGCGCAGCCACGAGGTGGGCGAGAAGGTCGAGATTACGCTCATGCGCGGCAAGGACGAGAAGAAGGTCACGGTTGAGCTGGGCTCCGACGAGGAGCTGCAGAACCAGCAGCAGGACGACAGTGCGACTGACACCGGCAACGGCGGTATTACCGACGAGCAGCTGCGCCAGTATCTGGAGGAGCTGTTGGGCCAGCAGGGCCAGGGCTATGGCCAGGGTTACTAGCGAGTCGTATCGCACATATCGAAGCCAGAGGGGCTGTTCCGTCAGCGCGGGACAGCCCTCTTTTCTTATTGATCCGTTGGGGACGGAGGAAAACGGATCATTTGGAAATGGCAAGGGTATGGTTTGATCGCGCTATCCACCTCGGTCTGGCGGCTGCCGATTCGGTGCGGTTCGAAAGGGTTATTCGGCCCCATTGCGACCGGTGGTACTCTAGTATCCGTTTGAAATCGAGCGAAGGAGTGCCGCTATGGAGCAATCGAGCCTGTTTGGTGACGGCGTGGACATCGATACCGAAACGCCCGCGAGCACGGATGCCGCTGTACCGGCCGATGCCCGTGCCCAGGCCGCCGCGCGTGCGGCCGAGCTGCGCCACGAGCTCGATTACCACGCCTATCGCTACTACATGCTCGATGCGCCCGAGATCACGGATGCCGCGTTTGACAAAATGCTCGTTGAGCTGCAAGAAATCGAGGCGACCTACCCCGACCTGGTGACGCCCGACAGCTATACCCAGCGCGTTGGCGGCTACGTGAGCGATCAGTTTACGCCGGTCAAGCACATGGCGCGCATGTATTCCATGGACGATGCCATGGATTTGGACGAGCTCGACGCATGGCTCCAGCGCACCGAGGATGCGCTCGGTGCCGGCAGCGTCACCTATACCTGCGAGCTAAAGATTGACGGTCTGGGCGTGGCGCTAACCTACCAAAACGGCACCTTCGTACGCGCGGCCACGCGCGGCGACGGCACCACGGGCGAGGACGTGTCGCTCAACGTCCGCACCATCAAGGATGTGCCCATGCACCTGTCCGAGCCGGCGCTCGCTCATATGGGTGCCGATCGCGAGCGTACCATTGAGGTGCGCGGCGAGGTCTATATGCCCAAAGGCAGCTTTGTACGTCTGAATGAAGAGGCCGATGCCGAGGGCCGCGATCCCTTCGCCAACCCGCGCAACGCCGCTGCAGGATCCCTGCGCCAAAAAGACCCCAAGGTCACGGCGCGCCGCGACCTGGCCACCTTTATCTACGCCATCGCCGATACCGACCCGCTGCACGTCCACAGCCAGCGCGAGTTTCTTGATTGGCTGCGCAGCGCCGGCTTTAGCGTCAACCCCAACGTGGCACGCTGCGCCACGCCGGCCGAAGTCCACGAGTTCTGTGCTCAGGCGCTTGAGCACCGCGGTGACCTGGACTACGACATCGACGGCGTGGTCGTAAAGGTGGACAGTTTTCAGCAGCAGCTCGACCTGGGCTTTACCGCCCGCGCACCGCGCTGGGCCATTGCCTTTAAGTTTCCGCCCGAGGAAAAGCAGACCGTCCTGCGCGAAATTCGCATCCAGGTGGGCCGCACCGGTGTGCTCACACCGGTCGCCGAGTTCGACCCAGTGACAGTCGCCGGCTCCACCATCGCGCGTGCCACGCTGCACAACATCGACGAGATCCGCCGCAAAAACGTGCGCGAGGGCGACACCATCATCGTGCACAAGGCGGGCGACGTGATTCCCGAGGTCGTGGGCCCGGTGCTCGACAAGCGTCCGGCCGATTCGGTCGACTGGCAGATGCCCGAGGTCTGCCCCGTGTGCGGCAGCCCCGTGGTCCACGAGGATGGCGAGGTTGCCTACCGCTGTGTGTCCATCGACTGCCCCGCACAGCTCAAGGAGCGCTTGCTCCACTGGGTGAGCCGCGGCTGCATGGACGTCGACGGCTTGGGCGACGAGATCGTCGACAAGATGATCGCCGCCGGCCTGATTCACGATGTCGCGGACTTCTACCAGCTCACGGTCGACGACATCGCCGGACTGGACACGGGGCGCACTTATGCCAGCTCCAACAGCAAAAAGGGCGTCAAGAAGGGCGACCCCATTCCGGTGGGCCTCAAGACGGCCGAGAAAATCATCGCCGAGCTCAACAAGTCCAAGAGCCAGCCGCTCGGTCGCGTGCTGTTTGCCCTGGGCATCCGCCACGTGGGCAAGAGTGTGGGCGAGGTCATCGCCGAGCGATTCCTGTCGATTGACAAGCTCGTCTTGGCGAGCGAAGAGGACATCGCCGAGTGCGAGGGCATCGGTCCTAAGATTGCGGCGAGCGTCAAGCAGTTCCTGGCCGTGCCCGAGAACCTTGCCGTGCTGGAGCGCCTGCGCCAGGCGGGCCTGTCGCTCGAGGTCGATTTGAGCGCCGCGCACGCGCAAGCCGCAGCCGACGCTGGCGTGGCAGGCGAGCTCGCCGACGCACAGCCGCTTGCGGGTCTGACCTTCGTGCTGACCGGTACGCTCGTCAACCGCACGCGCGATGAGGCGGGCGCGGCGCTCAAGGTGCTCGGCGCCAAGGTTTCGGGCAGTGTGTCGAAGAAGACGAGCTATCTGGTCGCCGGCCCCAAGGCAGGCTCCAAGCTCACCAAGGCCGAGCAGCTGGGTGTGCCCGTGCTGGATGAGGACGCACTCGAGCAGATCCTGGCTACTGGTCAGTTGCCCCAGGCTTAAGGCGTCGATAGCCAAATTGAAGATCCGCCCGGGAAGCATGATGCCTTCCGGGCGGTTCTTACTTTGCTGGGGAAACCGGCACCGTGATCTGCGTCACTCGGGTCGCCGGGTCGTCGCTGACGATGCCGTCGATGAGGGCGATTTCGCGTTGCCCCGCTACGCCATCAGTTTGTCAAAAGCTCCGCGGCGGTTGAGCACGGTAAACGCGACAACACAGATGACTGCCGACAAAATCGACCCGCACGGCGAGGCGATACCCATGGGAAACAATGTATCGGAATAGGCGTTCGACAGCAGCCACGCGCCCGGCACGCGAATGAGCGCTACGGCCAGCACGTTGTGCGCAAAGCCGATGTAGCTCTTGCCGTATGCAGCGAAAAAGCCGCTAAAGCAAATGTGGATGCCGGCAAAGATTGCGTCGAAAATGTAGCTGTGCATATAGCCGGTACCGGCCGCGACAACCGCGGGATCCTTGGCAAAAAAGCCGATAAACGCCGGCGCGGGCAAGGGCGACCGTGCGCGTCAGGTACTCAAGGACGCCATGACCATATCGGTAGTGTACGGTTGCCTAATCACGGTGCTGATGTGGCTGG
>CABUTP010000172.1 GCA_902494545.1 uncultured Collinsella sp.
GACCGACGAGACATCGCCGACAATGCGCACGTTGCGCACCTCGTCGACGGGCTCCCAGCGCACAGTACGACCGCAGCCGGCAGAAGCACGACCCTCATCGGTAAATCGCATCTCAAAGCGCGAGGGCAGTTCGCCCTCGGCGGGCATAAACGCCAGCTTCAGCTCGCCATCAACGATCGCGGTAAACGCGCCGTCGACACCGTCGACAACAACGTCAAAGCAGGTATCGTCGGCAACCTCAAACGAGCCCTCCCCCACACGCACCGAGGCATAATGGTGCTCAATCTCGCGCGCCGGCTGCTGCAGCACCACGCCGCCGGCACCGGCTGTAAGCTCGCGCGGCACCGTCATGCAGTGCTGCCAGCCGCACACCACGGTGGGCGCGTTGCCATAGGTCGGCTCATCGGGCATGCCCATCCAGCCGATCAAAATGTGGCGACCGTCCTCGGACGTAAACTCCTGCGGAGCATAGAAGTCAAAACCGGCGTCCCACAGGCGGAACTCGCCCAGCTCATAGGCACCGTCACCACCGGTGATGTCACTCGTTACAGGCAAGTAGCCAGCGGCATACACATTACCGCGGTCCCAACGACCGCCCTCGAGCCCCTGGGGCGAGAAGGACAGCCATTTCGCCGGTACACCGCCATCCGTCTCAATCTCCAGATACCCCGGGCACTCCCACATAAAGCCAAAACGCTCGGGCGTAGACACGCGGCTCTCGAGCTCCCAGCTCAGCATATCGGCCGAGCCATACACCAGGATCTCGCCCACATCGCGTCCGGCACCCTCGCCATGCATGGCGCAAAAACGGCTCTCGACGTGCGGCCCGTCAACTCGACGACGCGCACCCAGCACCATGTGATAACGCCCGTCCGCGTCACGCCACACCTTGGGGTCGCGCACGTGGCAGGTCAAATCCTCGGGATAATCCTCGGAAGCCAGCACCACGCGCTTTTGGCTAAACGTCTGTCCATCGGCGCTCTCGACATACACGGTATCGGCGCGACGGCCGGAGTTGACATAGTCAAAGACGCCGTCCGCATCGGGGAGCTTAACGTTGCCGGTATAGAGCACGCGAATGCGACCGTCCTCGGCAAGCGCGGAGCCCGAATACACGCCATGGCAGTCGAACGGCTCATCGGGCAGCAGCGGCGCGCCAACATACTCCCAGTTCATAAGGTCGCGGCTCGTGGCATGACCCCAGGCCTTAACGCCGCCCTCAACATCAAACGGAGCATATTGAAAATAAGCGTGGAACACGCCGCCCGCCTGGCAAAGACCGTTGGGGTCGTTGAGCCAGCCCGTGGGCGGCATAATATGAAAGCGCTGGCCATACGCGCCATGACCGCACTCAGAGGCGGCGGCGTCAACAGCGGCGACCAGCTTTGCAAGGTCGCGACCGAGTGCATTAGACATATCAAAGTCCTAACGGATCGAAAGTTACAAGGCGCCAGATGCGGGAAACACCTGCGAGCATACAGCCCGCGGGCATTCCCTCAATCAAAAGCTCTTAGGCCTGCTCGGAAGCCTTGGGCTCGTCCTTGTACAGGACAAACGAGATGGCAAAGGACACGACCGCGGCAACCGCAAACATGATCGCGTACTGCACGGGCTGGGCCAGGCACAGCAGGATACCGAAGATACCCGTAACACCCGTGCCGGAGGCAGCCAGCGAAGTGAGCGCGCAGACCAGGGCACCGCAACCGCCGCCGATGCAGCCGGCGATGAAGGGCTTAAAGAAGCGCAGGTTCACACCAAAGATGGCAGGCTCGGTAATGCCCATAAAGGCGGACAGGGCCGAAGGAAGCGCCAGACCCTTGATCTTGGCATCGCGGGTCTTAAAGGCAACGGCGAGCGCGGCACCACCCTGGGCGATGTTGGCAGCGCTGGCGATGGGCAGCCAATAGGTCACACCGTACTGAGCGAGCTGGCCCAGATCGATGGCGGTGTACATCTGGTGGATACCGGTAACGACCGTGGGGGCATAGAACAGGCCGACGATAAAGGAACCGATGCCAAAGGGCAGGGTGAGCAGGGCCTGAATCAGACCGAGAATGGCGTTCTCGGCCCACACGAAGATGGGGCCGACGGCAACGAGGGTCACGAGCACGGTCACGAACACCGAGACGAGCGGGGTCACAAAGAGGTCGAACATCTCGGGAACGATCTTGTGCAGGCGCTTCTCGAGGAAGGCCAGAATAGCGCAGGCGATGACGATGGGGATAACGTGGCCTTGATAACCGACCCACTCAAAGCTGTACACACCGGGGATGACGTTGACCATGGTCTGCACGCCCTCGGAGGCAACCGTGTAGGCGCTCTGTAGCGAGGAGTTGATGAACGCACCACCGACAACGGCGCCCAGATACGGATTGGCGCCAAAGGCCTTAGCGGCGGAGTAACCGATCAGGATCTGCAGAATGCCAAAGGACGTGCCCGAGACCAGGTCGGCAATCTTGTAGATAAAGTTATTGGTGTCGAGCGCGATAAAGCCGTTGGAGGCCATAAAGTTGAGGGCGCTCATAATGCCCAGCAGCAGACCCGAGGCCACGATGGCAGGGATGATGGGGACAAAGACGTCGCCGAGCACCTTAATGGCGCGCATAAAGATGTTCTGCTGCTGCGCCGCGGCCTCCTTGACCTCGGCCTTGGTGGCAGCCTCGACGCCACTGAGCGCGATGAACTCCTCGTAGACCTTATTGACGGTGCCAGTGCCAAAAATAATCTGGAGCTGGCCCTGGGCTTCAAAGACGCCCTTAGCGCCGTCGATATTCTCGAGGGCCTCCTTGTCAACCTTCGCGTTATCGGCAATCACCAGGCGCAGACGCGTGGCGCAGTGTGCGGCCGAAACAACGTTGCCGGCGCCACCGATGTTGTCGAGCACCTCTTGGGCTGATTTGCGGTAGTCCATGACTTCCCTTTCCTCCAACGGGTGCATGCGCACCCGACTACCTTTGACACTTACACTGTAATCGTTTTCATAGTAGGGTGAACGGTAGGAAAAAGCCGGCGAATGGTAGTTTTACCGCAAAAACAGGGGCCTCAAAGGCAGGCAGACATGCCCAAAGCCTAGACATTCATAAGTTGATGGCCGAGTTTGAGCGTCTTGAGACCGCTCTCCCCCTCCACGCCATCGAGCGTGTTGAGCAACATATTGGTCGCCTCGACGCCACTGGTCAGGTAGCCATAATGCACGGTGGGAATGCCGCCCGTCAGCGCGCGCAAAAACGCGTTGTCGCCAAAACCGCTCACGCGGTGTATGCCCTCGCCCATGCCGCGAACCTCATCGATGGCACGCAGCGCGCCCGCCGCCATGGTGTCGGTCGCGCACGCGATAAACGAAACATCGGGGTCGACGGAAAGCAGTTCACGCGCCGCACCATAGCCCGAGTCGAGCGTAAACAAGCCCAGGCGAATCAAGGCGGCATCGAGCGGGTTACCCGCGGCGCGCAAGCCGGCCTCAAAACCGCGACGGCGGTCATAACCGGCCGCGCGGTCCTCTTCGGTAACTCCAATATAGGCAATCTTGCCGTCCACGCGACCCGCAAGCGCATGGCCCAGCTCAAAGGCGGCCTCGTAATCGTCGTGATAGACGCACGCCGCGCCCTCAACATTCTGACCGATCAGCACGATGGGCACACGGCACGATTCAATCGCCCGACGGTGCTCGTCGGTAATCATGGTTGCTACCAGCACAATGCCATCGACCGGGTGGTTTTGGAATAAATCGAGGTATTCGAGCTCGCGATCGGGGGCATTGTCGGTATTGGCAAGCAACATCTGGTAGCCACGACGACCGAGCACCTGGCCAATGCCGGCGGTAATGCGGCTCACGGATTCCGAGTTGATCTTAGGCACGATGACGCCGATGAGCTTGGTGGAAC
>CABUTP010000173.1 GCA_902494545.1 uncultured Collinsella sp.
GCATCGAGGCGCTTGGCGGCACCTTCACCGCCGGCCCGCGCACCGGCTCCCCCGGCTGGCGCGTGTTTGCCACCGTTCCCAAACAGCAAGGAGATGAGGACCGATGAGGCTCATCGTTGTCGACGACGACCGCTTGGTGGTCGATTCGCTCAAGATTATCCTGGGCGCCCAGCCGAAAATCGAAGTGGCGGGCACCGGCGCCAATGGCGACGATGCGGTGGCGCTCTATGCCGAGCACGCACCCGATATTGCACTGCTCGACATTCAGATGCCGGGGCGCGACGGCCTTTCGGCGGCACGCGAGATCCTTGAGCGCGACCCCGCGGCGCGCGTGGTGTTTCTGACGACATTCTCGGATGACGAGTACATTGTGTCGGCGCTCAAGCTGGGCGCCCGCGGCTACCTGATTAAAACCGATGTCGCCGCCATTCCACCGGCGTTGGCGCAGGTTATGAACGGTAAACGCGTGCTCGAGGGTAAGGCAATCGAGGACATCGATTTTGACGGAACGGGTATCGAGGCGGGCACGCCTCGCCGGCCCGCAGCCTTTGCCAGCCTGACCGACCGCGAGTTCGAAGTCGCCGAGCTTATCGCCCGCGGCCTCGACAACAAGGAGATCGCCGCCACCGCCTATATGGGCGAAGGCACCGTACGCAACCACATCAGCTCGATCCTTGCCAAAATGGGCCTGCGCAACCGCACGCAAATCGCCATCGCCTACCTGCGAGGGTAATTACCCAACGACCGACCGCCCCGGCATAGCAAAATGGCTGCTACCGATTTAATGCCATTTCAAAACTATGCCGGTTTACTACGATGAATCGCTCACCTTCGACCACGGCAAATTGCGTGCTTGCAAAACAGCAGGTAAAACGCTTGCGATATTTAGAAAAATGCAGTCATGGTCGGGAATGTCGAATTCATCGTAGTAAACCGACATAGTTTTGTTCGGGCGGCCCTGCACGAGTGCCTCCGCAAGCCTCACGGGACCAAAATGATCCGTTTTCTTCCGCCCGCGGAGATCGGCTGACGGCGCCCGCCACGAAATCGGCCCATCTACTACGTTTGACTCGATACCCCCGACCACAACCGCTTTTCATGAAAAACCGCAGGCGTTCTACCTGCGGTTTTTATTTCGCATTACTTGCTATGGTTGAGGGTAGCGGCTTAAACGTAGTAGATGGGCCCATTTCGTGGCAGACGGGTCACGTGGCAGCCCTCGCAAGGCAAAAATGATCCGTTTCCCTCTGTCCACGGGAGATCAAGGGCTGTTACAGATATGGTGCCATTTCAAAACTATGCCGGATTACGGGGCTAAAGTCGGGACCCTCATCCATACCTTCATTTTTTTGAAAAACGGCAGGCTATCTACCTGCGGTTTTGTTTTTGCGATTTTCTGTATGGTCGGAGGTTCGCTATCCAGCCCCGTAATCCGGCATAGTTTTATTCGCGGCGGCTCCACCGCGCGTTAAGCGCGGGGCCGGTGGGGCAATTTTGCCCCACCGGCCCCTATTCCAGCTCTATTCCAGCTCTATACCAACGCTATTCCGGCTTGGTTTCTACCGTGGGAGTCTTGTTCGCCGCAACTGGAGTACGGGCGGTGTCCATGCTCAGGCAGTGCTTGGGGCAGCTTTCGATACACTCGCCGCACACCACGCAGGCATACGGATCGATCGACCAGGTACCGCCTTTACGATCGACCGCGAGCGCGCCCGCCGGGCAACGCCGTGCGCACATGCCGCAGCAAATGCACACGTCCATGTCATTGACGATATGCCCGCGCAAGCGCTCGGGCGCCGCCAGCTTCTCCTGCGGATAGCACACCGTGACCGGCCGCTTGACCATAGAACCCAAGGCCGTCTTGGCAAATGTCAGCAAACTCATGCCGCGCCTACCTTTCCGTGCAGCTAATGCAGGGGTCGATGGTCAGGATAATCATGGGCACGTTGGCAAGGAGCACGCCCTGCAGCGCATGCGTCAGACCCGCCAGGTTTTGCGACGTCGGCGTGCGCACGCGGAAACGGTCCAGGTTCTTGGTGCCGTTACCGCGCACATAGTAATACGCCTCGCCGCGCGGCTGCTCAATCACAACCTCGCCGCGCGCGCCGTCGGCCGGCGTAAGCTTGGTGCGCCCGCCGATGCCGTCATGCGGAATCTTGCCGACAAGCTCCTTGATGATGTCCATTGCCTGCGTGACCTCGGCACAACGCACCTGGCAGCGGGCATAGCAGTCGCCGTCGGTGGCAACGATGGGCTCAAACGCGGCCAGGTCCGCATAGGCACCGTCGCCGAACATGCGCACGTCGTAATCCACGCCCGAGGCGCGGCCGAACGGGCCGACCATCGACAGATCCAGCGCGTCCTTCTTGCTGATCACGCCCACGCCATGCAGGCGCTCGCCGCAGCTGGCGTCGTCCAAAAACGTATGCACCAGAGCCTCGTAGTCGGGACGCATGGCATCGAGCGTCTGCACAATACCCGCCAGCTCAGAGTCCTCGATATCGTGCTTAAGGCCGCCGATCTCGTTAATCGACAGAATCACGCGCCCGCCGCAAGTGCTCTCGAAGATCTTGAGAATCTGCTCGCGCAGGGTCCACGAACGATAGAACAGCGCCTCGAAGCCAAAGGCATCGGCGAGCAGGCCAAGCCACAGCAGGTGCGAGTGAATGCGCGAAAGCTCGTGCAAAATGGTGCGGATATACTGCACGCGGCCGGGCACCTCGATGCCGAGCATGCGCTCGCAGGCGCTGGCATAGCCGCAGCTGTGGCCCACGGCGCAGATGCCGCAGATGCGCTCGGCGATGTAGCCAAACTGATGCATGTCGCGCTTTTCGGTGAGCTTCTCGAGTCCGCGGTGCACAAAGCCGATCTGCGGAACCGCCTCGATGACGCGGTCGTCCTCGATCACCAGGTCCAGGTGAAGCGGCTCGGGCAGCACCGGGTGCTGCGGGCCAAACGGAATAACGGAGCGATGTGCCATGGACCTTACGCCTCCTTTTTCTGCTTGTCGCGGGCGGCCTTGGCGGCAAGCGCCGCGCGGACCTTGGCCGCTTTCTCGGGATCCATGGCGGCGAGCTTTGCCTCCATCTCGGCAGCCTTGAGCGCGGCCTTCGCAGCAGTTTCATCGTGCTGAGCATCGGAGCCGGCAGCCGCAGCGGGCTGAGCGCTCGCCGCAGCCGAAGCATCATTGGCGCTCGCAGCGCCCTCCCCCGCAGCAGCAGCGGCAGCGGCCTTTTCGGCCGCAGCCTTGCGCGCCTTGGCCTCGGCGGCGGCACGGACCTTCATGGCTTTCTCTCGCGCAGCCTTCACCTCGGGCGTGATGACGCTCATGGGCTCGGCAGTCGAGACCTGGTAGAAAAAGCCCTTAAAGTCGACCTGCATGTCAGTGATGGCAAGACCAAACAGGTCATGTGCCTCGTTCTCAAACGGGAATACCGCCGGATAGTACGAGCTGATGGACGGAATCTCCTGGTACTGGTCGATGCCCTCGACTACCAGGTTCTCAATCGCATAGTTTCCGTCCTGCGCAATATGCTCCTGAGCAGCGCGAACGTTGATAAACGTATAGACCAGGCGATACGATCCGTCGTCCACACAGCGCTCGGCATGCATCTGCACAAAGCGCGCGCCGACGCCCTTGAGAGCCTGCACATGCGGCAACAGCCCATCGATCCCAACGGTGGTATAGATTGCCTTTTGCATTACTCGGCCTCCTTTGCAGCGGCGGGCGTCTCAGCAGATGCGTCGCCAGCGACGGGCGCGGCGGGCTTCCCGGCAGGCCCGTCACCGGCGACGGCCCCGGCCCCCGCTGCCACAAACCCGTCCTCGCCCAGCTCAACGCCACCGTCCCAAGTTGCGGCGCCGCCCACGGTA
>CABUTP010000174.1 GCA_902494545.1 uncultured Collinsella sp.
CAGCTCACCGGGCGCGCGGTCGTCCTTGCCATGGGTTGCCGTGAGCGCACGCGCAGCGAGATCAAGATCCCCGGCAGCCGTCCCGCTGGCGTGTTTACGGCCGGCCTGGCGCAGCGATACATCAATATCGAGAACCTCAAGCCCGGCTCGCGCGCCGTCATTTTGGGCTCGGGCGACATCGGGCTGATCATGGCGCGCCGCTGCACGCTCGAGGGAATTTCGGTCGAAGGCGTATACGAGCTCATGCCGTACGCCAACGGCCTGCGCCGCAACGTCAAGAACTGCCTGGACGACTTTGGCATTCCGCTGCACCTGTCTACCACGGTCACGCGCGTGATCGGGCACGACCGCGTGGAGGCCGTCGAAGTGAGCAAGGTCGACGAGCACCTGGCACCCATTCCGGGGACCGAGCGCGTTGTTCCGTGCGACACGCTACTGCTTTCGGTGGGCCTGATTCCCGAGAACGAGCTTTCGGTTGCCGCAGGCGTTGAACTTGACCCGCGCACGCGCGGCGCCGTGGTGGACCAGAACCTGCAGACGGGCGTACCAGGCATATTTGCCTGTGGCAACGTGCTGCACGTGCACGACCTGGCAGACAATGTGACGACCGAGTCCGAGCGTGCCGGTGCGGCTGCGGCGGCGTGGGCGTTGGAGGCTGTCGGCACCGCGGCGGGAGTTGCGGACGCGGCCTGCAAGCTCACGGTCTCCCCCGCCGGCATCGCAGGCTACGCACTGCCGGGCCGCATTACGACCGTCGGGCTCACTAAGCTCAACTTCCGCGTACGCCGGCCGGTCGATGCCGCCCGCGTGCGCATTCTGGCAGGCGACGAGGAACTGTTTGCAGGCAAGGTCCGCCCG
Source organism: uncultured Collinsella sp. (assembly GCA_902494545.1). Taxonomy (GTDB): domain Bacteria; phylum Actinomycetota; class Coriobacteriia; order Coriobacteriales; family Coriobacteriaceae; genus Collinsella. Next base: position 859 of record CABUTP010000174.1, read on the forward strand.
TTCAAACCGAGCGTTATGGAGAGTTTCCCGCTACCGGCGAAAGTCATCCAGCAAGCACTCGACCTAGGTGTTAGCGAGATTGTTCTGTCCGTCGACCCCGTTGAGGAGGCGTAGAGTCATGAGCACAAACGCGATTGAAACGCTGCAGTTCAACTGCACCACCTGCCCGTCTGAGTGCCTCCTGACCGTGGAGGTCGAGCGTAGCGCAGACGGCGCCGTGGCAGAGGTGCGCTCCGTGACCGGAAACAGCTGCCCGCGCGGCGATACGTTCGCGCATCAGGAGCTCACCTGCCCCATGCGCGTGCTCACCACCACCGTGGCCGTATCCGGCGGCGACGAGGCACTGCTGCCCGTGCGCACGTCCGAAGCCATCCCGCTGGAACTCCACGCCCAAGCCATGGACCTCATCCGCGGCCTAGTAATCGAAGCCCCCATCCGAATGAGCGATGTAGTCCTCCCCAACCTCCTAGACACCGGTACCGACCTCATCGCCAGCATGGACATCGACCCTGCCTAGGTAGCTCATTTGAGACGGGGCTCTTTTAGCTACCCCGCCATCCACCCCGCCCTTCCTCAATTGCGGTGAAATAGTTCCTGATTTCCGCCAAACCCCGACATCCGGGAACTATTCCACCGCAACTATCCTTGGAATCGGTATTTAGCCTGTGCCTACTTTAGTGCCATTTCAAAACTATGCCGGATTACGGGGCTGATTCGGATACCCACATCCATACCGGCGATTTTCGATTTTTGATAAACCCTCTACCTGCGGTTTTAATTTCGCGATTTTTCCCATGATCAAGTAATACAGGTCCAGCCCCGTAATCCGCCATACTTTTGAAACCAGCCCATTTGGGACGGGACCATATTGACTACTTTTACCTATCAGCCCGCATGTTTGACGCATCTAAAATAGCCCCGTCCCAAATTGACTACCCTGGCATTGGGGATACCATGGTGGCACCCTAGCGAAAGGACGATGTATGGCACATGTCGATGACCAGCGCGTGGCGCGCGTGCTCGATGCGCTCGAGGCTCAGCACCCCGGCGCGCAGCTGCTTGTGAACGACCCGTGGTCGATCTACTATCTAACCGGCTTTTATGCCGATATGTTCGAGCGTTTTTGCGGCGTGCTGCTCGCACGCGATGCCGAGCCGGTGATCTTGGTCAACGCCCTGCATCAGCTGCCCGAGTACGACAATGCCCGCGTCGCCTATCACACCGATACCGACGTCGTGACCGACACCATCGCGCGCGAGATCGATCCTGCCAAGCCTCTCGGCATCGACACCGTTATGCGCTCCGGCTTTTTGATGCCCCTTATTGATCGTCACGCCGCGAGCGAGTTCTTCCTGGGCGACTTTGCCGTCACCGCCGCACGCACCCACAAGGATGCCGCGGAGCAGGAGCTCATGCGCATGTCCTCAGCCGCCAACGATGCCGTGATGGCCGACGCCATCAAGCTCGTTCACGAGGGCGTGACGGAGCGCGAAATTGCCGACCAGATGCTCGGCCTGTACCGCAAGCACGACTGCGAGGGCTTTAGCTTTCCTCCCATCGTGAGCTTTGGCGCCAACGCGGGCGACCCGCATCACGAGCCCGACGGCACCGTACTCAAGCGCGGCGACGTGGTGCTGTTCGACATTGGTGGGCGTCATCGCAACTACTGCTCGGACATGACACGCACATTCTTTTGGGGCGAGCCGGACGAGGAGACCGCACGCATCTACGACATCGTGCGCCGCGCCAACGAGGCCGCCGAGGCGCTCATCGCCCCGGGCGTGCGCATGTGCGACCTGGACCGCGTCGCGCGCGACGTAATCGAGGATGCGGGCTACGGACAGTACTTTACGCATCGCCTGGGCCACTCGATCGGCCTGCAGGACCACGAGCCAGGCGATGTTTCGCTCGTCAACGAGCAGGTTATCGAGCCGGGCATGACGTTCTCCATCGAACCGGGCATCTACCTCCCCGGCCGCACCGGCGTCCGCATCGAAGACCTTGCCCTGGTCACCGAGTCCGGCGTCGAGATTCTCAACGCCTACCCCCACGACCCAGTCCGCCTTGACTAGGCACGCCACCAAAGCTCCCCTAGAAGTTGCGGTGGAATACGGACTGTTTAAGGCTTCTAGCCCATAAAACAGTCCCTATTTCACCGCAACTGATGAGGGGATGGGTTAGCGCAGCAAGCCTGCCACTTCGCCGGCTAGGGTGATGGTGCCGGCGGCTACGAAGGGCTCGCCCGCGGCATCGAAGGCGGCGAGGGCCACGGACACGCTGGGGTATACGCCCACAATCTTGTCGGCATCAACAAGGGCAGCGAGCTCTTCTGCCGGCAGAGCGCGATCGGAATCGGTCTGGGTTACAACCACACGCGGGAAGGCCGGAATCAGCACGTCAACGATACCCGCCACATCCTTGTCGGCCAGCGCGGCGCACAGCAGCGTGGGGCGATTCTCCACGCACGGGTCGATCTCGTCCAGCGCACTCACAAAGTTCTCGCAGCTCTGAGGGTTATGGCAGGCGTCAATCAGCTTGAGCGGATTGGTTCCCAGCACGTCAAAACGGCCCGGCGTGGGGCAGCCCATAAGCGAAGCATCAAGCGTATCGTGATCGAGCTCGCGGCCCAGATACCCCTCGCAAAGCATAATCGCGCACGCAGTATTCTGCGGCTGGTAGGCCGGCTTGACCATGCTCGACGTATAGATGGCACGCGGCGTGGTGCAGCTAAACTCAACCGTGTCGCCCACATGCGCCGGCACCTTAGTCGTGGCATGACTCACCACGAGCGGCACGACGCTGCACTCGCGACAACGGGCATCCATCACGCGCTGAACGCTCGCCTCGTGCGTGCCCTCACCCAGCACAACCAGGCGCCCGGGTTTGATGACGGCAGCCTTCTCCCCCGCAATGGCCTCGAGCGTATCGCCCAAAATACGTGTGTGATCGAGCCCGATGCCTGTGATGGCAACGGCCACGGGGTCGGTGGCACTCGTGGCATCCCAAC
>CABUTP010000175.1 GCA_902494545.1 uncultured Collinsella sp.
ACCATTTGGAACAGCCGTGTGCCGATGAGGAATCGCTGGTCGAGGCGGCGCTTGCTGTGCATCCGCGCAAGGTCGTTATCAAGCGGCCGGTGAAGGGCCCGCTGCTTGCCGGAGTTAAGCCGAGCTATCAACTTGCGGGCAAGGCCGTTCGTTACGATGTTTTGGTGCCGCCGCGCCCGTAGCTTGCGCGCGATGGTTGGCGCTCCGTCAGTGCCGTGCCGATGCGAGGCCTATTTCCAAGGATGCGACGTCAGGTGCCAGCCGCCGCAGTATTCGCATTTGTAGCAGGCCAAACCACGCCGCCCGCGGTTTTCGCAGTCGGCCATAACGGCCTCGGCCTCGGCGCGTGTGTCGTAACGGTTTTTGCGTTCGCACGACTTGTAGCGCCAAGCTTCATCGCGCTCGGCGTTCAGGGCGTCGCGGCGCTCATTCTCGCGCGCAAACAGGTCGCTCATATCGCCGCCCGTGGCAGCGCCTAAAAACTCGCTTTTGGCTTTTGACCAAGCGGCTCGCTTTTTGCTCCCCATCTGCTTCGTGCCCCTCTCCAAACGCTGGTATCATTGCCCAATCAAAGTGATACCAATAAACGTGAGGTCGCCGCGTGATGATCAGAAAAACCCTCGATACCGACATTCCCGCCGTCATGGCTATCTATGACGCGGCCCGCGCCTTTATGCGCGCGCATGGCAACGCCACGCAGTGGCCCGAGGGCACGCCTTCTGCCGAGCAGCTGGCAGCCGATATCGCCGCTGGTGGCAGCTATGTGTGCGAAGTCGACGGTCGCGTGGTGGCGACGTTTGCCTTTTTACCGGGTCCGGACGAGTGCTATGACGTAATTGAGGACGGTCAATGGCATAGCGACACTCCGTACGCCGTGCTGCACCGCGTGGCATCCGACGGCACCGTGCACGGTATCGCGGCTGCGATGTTTGCCTTTGCCAAGGAGCGCGCCGATCACCTGCGTATCGACACGCATCAAGACAACCTGCCCATGCAGGGCGCCATCGCCAAGGCCGGGTTTAAGCGCGCCGGTATCGTATATGTGTCGGACGGTACGCCGCGCGTCGCGTTTGATTGGCTGCGCGAGGCATAAGAGTGGGGATGCGTATCAACAATTCGCGCGAACGAAAATGGCCCTGGGCGGGGTCATTTTCGTTCGCTGTGCTGTTTTGAAAGCCGGCTTTCGCAAGGCGCGAACCTACGAAAATCGCCGCGCGGCAACGCGGGGCGATGAGCTCGGTCGGGGGATAGGGCCCGCTTCGCCCGCCGGCCCGTAAATTGTATCATCCAGTGTGGAACGAGGGTGCCCGTTGCCGCGTGCGATGGGCTTGCAATAAGAGGAGAGCCATGTCGAAGCAAGCGGTCGTTGGAATCTTGGCATGTCGATGCCGGCAAGACCACGCTGGCCGAGGCCATGCTGTTTAACGCGGGCCGCATTCGCAAGCGCGGCCGCGTTGACGATGGCGACTCGCATCTGGATACGAACGAGATTGAGCGTGAGCGCGGTATCACGATCTTCTCGTCGCAGGCTGTGCTCGACCATGGTGACACCCACGTTATGCTCGTGGACGCTCCCGGCCATGTCGATTTTTCTGCCGAGGCGGAGCGCACGCTGCGTGCCCTGGACTACGCGATTCTGGTGGTAGGCGCCAACGATGGCGTACAGGGGCACACCGAAACCCTGTGGCGCCTGCTTGCGCGCTATGACATCCCGACGTTCATCTTCATCAACAAGATCGATTTGGAGAATCCCGGCCGCGATGTTTTGCTGGCACAGCTCGGGCAGCGTCTTTCCGAGGGCTGCCTGGATGCCAACGAACTGCTGGCGGGCGGCACCGTTCAGGAGGATGCTGCTGCGTTAGACGAGGCGGCGCTCGAGGAGTTTCTTGAGGCGGGTGAGCTTTCCTCCGCGACGCTGTCGCGCATGGTTGCTGAGCGCAAGCTCTTTCCCTGCTTTGCCGGCTCGGCGCTCAAGGACCAAGGTGTGGACGAGCTGTTGGATGGTATATGCGCGCTGATGCGCGAACAGGCGTGGCTCCCGGAGTTTGCCGCGCGCGTCTATCGTGTCAGCCGCGGGGATCGCGGCGAGCGCTTGGCATGGGTTAAGGTGACCGGCGGCACGCTGCATGCCAAGCAGATGATTGCCGGACGTTCCGGTGCCGAGGCATGGGAGCAGAAGGTCGATCAGGTACGCATCTATAACGGCGAGAAGTATGAGCTTGCCCAAGAAGTTGCTGCTGGCGGTATTTGCGCCGTGACGGGTCTTGCGCACGTTCGCCCGGGGGACGCCCTGGGCGCGGAGCCCGCGGGCGATGCGCCTGTCATTGCGCCGGTCCTCACCTATACGGTGCTTCCGGGCGAACACGATGTCCACGCGGTGTTCAAAGCGCTGACTGAGCTGGCGGACGAAGATCCCATGCTCGGCGTAAGCTGGAATACTCATCTGGAACAGATTCACCTGCAGTTGATGGGCGCCGTGCAACTCGAGGTCGTGCAGCGCGTGCTGGCCGATCGTTTTGGCCTTGCGGTCGAGTTTGAGCCCGGCGGCATTCTCTATAAGGAGACTATTTCGCAGCCGGTCGAGGGCGTGGGCCACTTTGAGCCACTGCGCCACTATGCCGAGGTGCATCTGCGTCTGGCGCCGTTGCCGGCGGGCTCGGGCGTGCAGTTTGGCACCGTGACCTCGACCGACGAGCTCGATCTTAACTGGCAGCGTTTGGCACTCACCAACGCCATGGAGCGCGACCACTTGGGCGTGCTGACCGGCTCGCCCATCACCGATGTGTGCATTACGCTCACGGGCGGCCGCGCGCATGCCAAACACACCGAGGGCGGCGATTTTCGCCAGGCCACGTACCGCGCGATTCGCCAGGGGCTCATGCAGGCGCGTGAGGCCGGCGCGGCGGTGCTGCTGGAGCCGTGGTACCACTTTGAGCTTGAGGTGCCGGGGGAGTGCGTGGGCCGGGCGCTCTCGGATGCCACGCGCATGGGTGCCGAGTACGAGCCACCGACGATGGCGGGCGACCGGGCAAAGCTTGTGGGTCGCGTACCGGCATCCGAGGTGCAGGATTATGCGCTGGAGGTGGCTGCCTACACGAGTGGTCGTGGGCATCTGTATCTAGAGTTCGCCGGCTATGCGGCTTGCCATGATGCCGAGCGCGTCATCGAGGCGGCCGCCTATGAGCCCGAGGCCGATCTGCCCAACACGCCCGACTCGGCCTTTTGCTTTCACGGCGCCGGCTACACGGTCAAATGGTACGACGTGCCCGCCGCGGCGCACGTAAAGATCGACCCCTCCACCTTCCGCCCCTGGCGAGCAGCAGACGCCGAGTTTTTCGGCCACATGTGACAAAGGGACAGTTCCTTTGTCACATGCTATTGGTATAACTCGGTATAAGTTGGTATAACTATTACCAGGGTTTGCCAATCCGAGGAGGCCGACATGAATCCAAATCCCTTTAAGCCCACGGCTGGCAAGCGGCCTCCGATACTCATCGGTCGCGAGTCGGTCATCGAAGATTTCGAGGAAGGGCTCGCTAACGGCGCCGGAGCGCCGGGCAGGCTCATGCTCATTACGGGAAACCGCGGCTGCGGCAAGACAGTTCTCCTGCGGGAGCTGCAACGTCTAGCCAGCGAGCGTGGATGGGCGGTTATCTCCGATTCCGCTTCGCTTGGCTTATGCGACCGCCTGGCCGATGCGCTTCGCTCGAATAAACCCGTTGTGACGTCAATGGAGTTCGGTCCGTCGTTTGGCCGGATGTCGGTCGAGGCGGCGCGAGCAAAGGGTGAAACGTTACGAGGGCTGGGCAACGAGCGCCTCAAGAAGCTCGGTCCAGGCAAG
>CABUTP010000176.1 GCA_902494545.1 uncultured Collinsella sp.
ACGACGAGACGGGCGACCGCATGACGAGCCTGTGCATCATCGGCCGTCACATGGACAAGGATGCGCTCATCGCCTCCCTCGATGCCTGCCTGACCGACTGGCACCGCGCCTAGGTTTATCCAAGCGGGCATTTTTCCGCCTATGTAACCGCCAAACCACCACGAAGGTGCTCTTGAACTGCGCCCCGAAACTTGGACTGAACAAATAGCGACTACGCCGCAAGGGCCCGGTTCCGGAACTCCTCCGGCGTCAGGCCCTTCAATCTTACCTGCCTGCGCCGCGTGTTCCAATGGACTATGTACTCCTCCAGGTCGCGCTTGAAGTCCTCGAAGCTGCCCCACTCCCTGCCGCGGTAGAACTCGTCCTTCACGTGGCCGAAGAGCTGCTCGGTGGCGGCGTTGTCGATGCAGTTCCCCTTGCGCGACATGCTCTGGGTGACGCCCGCCCCCTCCAGCCTGGAGGCGTAGGACTCGTGCTGGTACTGCCAGCCCATGTCCGAGTGCATGGTCGGTGCCGCCCCGTCCGGCAGGGCCTCGAGGAGCCGGTCGAGCATCCTGTGCTGCTGGGCGAGGTCCGGCGAGGTCGATATGTCGCTCGCCACGATCTCCTTCGTGCAGAAGTCGAGCACCGGGGCCCAGTAGGCCTTGGCGCCGGCGACCTTGAACTCGGTGACGTCGGTGCCGAGCTTCTGCCACGGCCCCTCGGCGCCGAAGTCCCTCGCGATGACGTTCTCGAACGTGCTCCCCACGAGCCCCCTGTAGGAGCTGTACCGGCGGCGGGAGCCCCGGCGGCGTATCCCGCACCGGATGCCCATCTCGCGCATCATCTTGAGCACGGTCTTGTCGGCCACGACCGCGCCCAGCTCGGCGCGCAGGCACATGGCTATCTGCCGGTGCCCGCAGCCGTTGGCGGTGCGCGAGAATATCTCGGCCGCGGCGTCGCGCAGCTCGGGCCTGGTCGGCCTCCGCGGGTGCGCCAGCGCGTAGTAGTAGGTCGACCTCCTGAGCCCCGAGCACTCCAGCAGGTGGCGCAGGGAGTGCCCATCCGCCCTCAGCGCCCTCACCGCCTCGGCCGCCGCCCTGGTCAGAGCCCGTCCCGCTCGACCAGGGCGCGCAATTTTTTTAGGTAGGCGACCTCGGCCTCGAGCCTGCGGCAGCGCTCCTCGAGCTCCTGCTCGCGGGTGCGGGCCCGGGGTTTCGACCTCGACCCCCTCGGCCTGCCCTTCGGGCCGGGCCGCAGCGCCTCGGCGCCGCCCTCGCGGTAGAGCCTGCACCAGCGCTCCAGCGGGGACTTCGACCTGATACCGAACTCGGCCATGGCGTCGGTCTTCGCCATCCCGCCGTCGACCACGGCCGACGCCGCGGCGACCCTCTGCTCGAATGTGTACCTGGATTGTTTCCCGCCCATGGACAGCAGCGCCTCGCTTCCGAACGCCCGGTATACCCACTGCCATTCTCTCACGGTCTCGCGGGGGACGGACAGGGCCTCGGCCGCCGGCTTGCAGCCGACGCCGGCGTCGAAGAGCTCGACGGCCCGTCTCCTGGACTCCAGGTCGTGCTTCACCCTGAGGTCTATACTCATGGAAAACCTCCCATTTCCCGATGTCCAAGAAATGGGAGGCAGTTCACTGTCCCCTTTGTGGTGGTTCGAGCATTACAGTCCAAAGAAGCCCAGGATTTGATCGCGGCTTACGGGTCTGTAGTCGTTGGCATCAAGGCCAACGTCATAGCGCAGGATCGGGCGCTCGCGATCGCGGTTGCGTGCGTTGGTGCGGTCACCCCTGCTGTGGATATGCCCATGCAGCATAATGGCGCCACGTGCCTTGCCGTTCCAGCTGAGCATGGGGTAGTGGCTCATAACCAGACGATGGCCCTTGGCATAGCCGGGAGCAATCTCCAGGTAATCGCGCACGTCTTCCCAAATCTGCGGTACGTCGGAATCTTCCCAGTCGCCGTCATGGTTACCGCGGATGAGCGTCACATTCTTGCATTCGATACGCTCGCGCAGGCGCACCGCCTCCGCCAAGGGCAAACGATAGGTAAAGTCTCCCAGGATGTAGAGACGGTCATCCGCAGCCACGCACTCATTGATGGCATCGATGACCTTGCGGTTCATCTCCTCGACCGAGCCAAACGGCCGGTCCATGTCGTGCAAGATATTCGTATCGCCCAGGTGCAAGTCGGCGGTAAACCACATCATCGTCTGTGTCCTCATTTCGCAACGCGTCTAACACGTGCTAAGTATACAGACGCAGCGATGCGGCGGTTATCCAAAGAGCCCGCCGAACAGTCCGCGGCGGCGTTTGTCTTGCTTTTTCGAAGCGTCACTCTGAGTTTTCTTGTCCTGCCGTTTCTTACGATCCTGCTCCAACTCATCGTCGTCGAGTAGCAGATCCCACTCAAACGGATCGTCTGTCAGATCGAACTGGTCGTCGTCATCAAACATGGCCGCCTCCATTGCCGACTAGCGGGCATCCACCACGTAGAGGCCAACGCGCACCTGATGCCACGGGCTGCGCTCGGGAGCGACCTGCTGCACGCGGGCCTCAAATACGTCCTCGTGGCCGTAATACATCATCAAGGACAGCGGGCCGACCTCGTTTCCCGGGACATAGCCAAGCTTGGTGTTGCCGTAGTAGATCGCAACCGCCTCAGGGTCATGGGGATTATCGCGCTCGGCGCACAGCGTCAGTTTATCGCCCGCTTTAAGATCGCCTAGGACCAAAGCGCCGTCGGCATATTGAAATCCTGCGATATGAAACGACAGAAGAACACGTGAAGGCTCGTACATGGCAACTCCTCTAACGGCCGGATAAACCGGCGCTTAACCTTACCGAGAAGTTTACGGGCCCGTGCGGACACGAATTCACCCGCTCGCGCCTTTCACCCAGTTGCCGCAACGCTTGCGAGACAGAACGCTTGCAGATAAGATAGGGGTACGGATGGCACCCGTGGCAGCGGGTCTTGCCAACTCCGATACACGTTTTCATCGTGAGAAGTGGCCGTCTTCGCTTACGCGGGGGCGGCTATTTCATTCGGCCGATAAACAGGCCGAGTTCGATAGCCGCGATTAACAACGCCAGTAACGAAATAACATCGCTTACGTTCATACCAATTCCCTTCTAAAGGGAGTTGGCCCATCCGCACCCCATAGCAGTAGTCTAACGTAAATGACAGGTAATAGGAACACTTGTTCGTATTACCTGTCATTTCCTAACGCACAAACATGCGCACGAATTTATGCTTCCAGCTTGCGTAGGGCGCATACCGAAACGGCACGTCCAGCCAGGTTGCCTTGTTCACGATGCTCTTCTTGTGGCTAAACGTATCGAAGCTCTCTCGTCCATGGTACTGCCCCATACCGCTCGCACCCATGCCGCCAAAGCCCATATGGCTCGTAGCCAAATGCATGATCGTATCGTTGACGCAGCCGCCGCCAAAGGGCACGTAGCGCACAAAGCGCTGCTGAACCGCACGATCCTGGCTAAAGATATACAGGGCCAGCGGCGTCGGACGATCCGTAATAAACGTCTCGGCCTCGTCTAGACTCTCAAACGTCAGCACCGGCAAGATAGGGCCGAAAATCTCCTCCTGCATCACGGCGTCATCGGGGGTCACGCCGTCAAGGATCGTCGGCTCAATCTTGAGCGACGACTCGCGCGCCGTGCCTCCCAGCACAACCTTATCGGGGTCGATCAGCCCGCGTACGCGCGCAAAATGCTTGGCATTGACAATATGACCGTAGTCCTCGTTGTCGAGCGGATGCTCGCCAAACATGCGGCGGACCTCCTCCTTGATGAGGCCCAGCAGCTCGTCGTG
>CABUTP010000177.1 GCA_902494545.1 uncultured Collinsella sp.
CCAAGGCTGGCAGCGGCGACAACAGAAAGCGAGACGAATCCGCGGCGAGAAACCATATCGAACATATTCAACCCTTTCGAACGCTATGCCCGGGCACCCCGCCGCAGGCTTTATTCCGTTACTAGATTATACTTCCGCGCGAATAATGATAGTGAGAAGTTATTCTCGCTAGAGAATATAGTTTCGAGTTGCCGTGCACCTCGGCGTCGCTTCGGCGGAAAACAAAGGCGGAGCAACCGTTCAGGTCGCCCCGCCGCAGGTAAACCGCTTAGTTGGTATGTCCGGCGCCCGCTGTCATCTGAGCCGCATGCTCCAGCTGGTCCGCTATGGCCTCCCAGCTTTCGCGGGCGGCCTTCGTAGAACCGGGAAAGTTTACGACAAGTGTATGACCTCGTTGCATGCAAATAGCGCGCGAGAGCATGGCGCGGCGCGTCTTGGTCATGGAGTACGCGCGAATCGCCTCTGCAATACCCGGCACATCGCGGTCGCAGACGGCACGCGTCGCCTCGGGCGTCACATCGCGCATCGAAAGCCCCGTGCCGCCGCAGGTGAGCACGACATTGGCGTGGCACTCATCGGCGGCTTCCACAATGGCATCACCGATCTCGCTGACGTCATCGTGCACGACCACATGCGAGGCGACCGTCCAGCCCTGCGCCACGATGAGTTCCTCGAGTGCGGCTCCAGCCTCGTCCTGGGCAAGATCGCGCGTGTCCGAACACGTCACGATCGATATCTTCAACTCCATAGCATTCCTCCTACAACACGGCGTCCTCAGGCAGGTCGACACGCACGACATCCACGACGTCGCCCGCCTTGAGCTCGCACGGTCCTTCGTCAATACGCAGCAGGCAATTGGCCCGCTGCATCGTGCCGAGCAGCGCCGAATTCTGCGTCTTGGCCTCGGTCACCAACAGCTCACCGGTCTCTGGGTCGCGCAAAACCGTGGCGCGATCGAAGAAGCGTCGGTCCTGGCGCTTTTTCACACCGTGGGTAAGAGCCGCTCGCTGCACGGGACGCGCCCCCTCGGCAAAACCACGCATCTTGCGAATCGCCGGGCGGGCGAGCATCTCAAAGCCCACATACGCCGCCGCGGGATTGCCCGAAAGCCCCAGATACGGCTTACCCCCGAGCAAGCCAAACGTGATGGCCTTGCCCGGACGCATCGAGATGCGATCGAACAGCACCTCGCCCTCGCGCTGGACCAGCGCCGTCACGTAGTCGTAATCGCCCGCCGAGGCGCCACCGCTCGTAATGACAAAATCGCACTCCTGCATGGCACGATGCACCAGCTCGGCAATCGCTTGCTCATCGTCGGGCGCAATGCCGTAGAACACGGGCTCGGCGCCGGCATCGAGTGCCTCGGCCATCAACGCCGAGGAGTTGGAGTCGCGAATCTGCCCGCGCGCCGGCACGTTACTCGGTGCGACCAGTTCCGTGCCCAGCGAGATGATGCCCACACGCGGGGCAGCGTGCACCTTCACGCTCGCGTATCCGGCGCTTGCCAGCAAACCCGCGCCCGCCGGAGCCACGACCTCGCCGGCGTGCATCACGACATCGCCGGCATGGGCCTCCTCGGCAGCAGAGCGAACGTTCTCCCCCACCTTTGCCGGCGCCGAGAACCTCACACGCGAGCCCTCGTTGCCGTCGCCATCGAGCACCTCGACGATCTCGTATTTCACTACGGCATCGGCACCTTCGGGTACCGGCGCGCCCGTCATAATGCGAACCGCCTCTCCCGCGCCGACCACGCCCTCAAAGACATGGCCCGCTGCCTCGTGCCCGATAACGTCGAGCGTCACCGGTGCCTCGTCAGATGCCTGCGCCAAGTCCGCCGCGCGCACGGTATACCCGTCCATGGCGCTGTTAGCAAACGGCGAAATGTCGATATCGGCCACAGCATCCTCGGCCAAGGGAAAACCAGCCGCCTGCCACACGGGAATCTCGACGAGATTGGTCGGAGCAACGTGCGACAGAACAATCGACTGCGCGTCCTCCAGCGGAATGAGTTTCTCTGCCATATGCACCTCTTAATGCCACGGCGCACAACAGGAGCGCCAATTCTTTATGCTTGTCTCAGTATAATCCCCCGACGCGCGACCGCGACTTGGCCTGTACCCGCAAATACACCTGTCGGCCGCAAGCCGCGAAACAGAATGGAAACCAACCCACCGGCTCGTCGCGCTTGCCGCGTTTTATAATGCTTGCGTTGCAACCTAAAAGAGGAATATATGGCTCATAACAACAAACCCGAAAGCGCAAACGAAGCGCAGGATCATTCCCAGCCGCTCGACGACGGCGGCTTTTTCTCCCTTAGCGACGTCATCATGGCCGGCAGGCGTCAACTCACCCGCTCCGAGCAGCTCTTGGCCGCCGACACACGCCGCAACGCCCGCAACCTACTCGCGAGCGCCAAGTTGCTCGTACTCGTCGTCATCGTCTCGCTCGCCATGGGCGTTGCCGCTTGGGCATTTTTGGCCTCGCTGAATATCGCGACCGATTATCGCGAGCACCACGTGTGGATTTACGCGTTGCTTCCCGTTGTGGGCGTTGCCACCGCATGGGTGTACAAAAACCACGGCCTTGCCGCCAAACGAGGTAACAATCTGGTCATCGACTCCGCCCTGGGCACACGCCTTATCCATATGCGCATGGCCGTTCTCACCTTCGTCTGCTCCACGCTAACGCACCTAACGGGCGGGTCGGCCGGTCGCGAGGGGGCTGCGGTGCAGATTGGCGGCACCATCGCCAGCAACATCTCGAGCCTCGCCCACCTCAAAAAGCATGACCACCACGACCTCATGCTCGCCGGCATCTCATCGGCCTTTGGCGCCGTATTCGGTTCGCCCCTTGCCGGAGCTTTCTTTGGCATGGAGATGTGCTTTATCGGCAAGATCGACTACACCGCAGGCATCTACTGCCTGGTCGCCTCGTTTACCGGCTACTTTACGTCGCTTGCCTTGGGAACCGAGTACGAGGCGAATGTTATCGCCAGCGTTCCCAACATGACACCACGGACGGTCGTCATCGTAGTCATCAGCGCCATCATCTTTGGTCTCACCGCACGTCTCTTTGCCTGGTCGGTTCGTACCGTCAAGAGCCTGTACGGCCGCTTTATCACCAACTACATTGCTCGCGCACTCGTGGGCGCGCTCGTGGTGCTCGCGACCTACGCGATGCTCGACGCCTGGAAGTATGCCGGCCTTGCCACCTGGCTCTCGGGCGCCGGGTTCGCCGGTAACACGACCCTTGCCGACGCAGCCATCAAGTTGGTCGTCACAGCGCTTACCCTGGGCGCCGGCTTCCAAGGCGGCGAGGTCACGCCCCTGTTTGGCATCGGTGCAGCGCTCGGCGGTTGGATCGGTTGCCTCGTCGGAATCGACCCCAGCTTTCTGGCGGCGCTGGGCATGCTCGGCGTGTTCTGCGCCGGTCTCAACGTACCCATCACCACCTGCATGATGGCCATCGACCTGTTCCACGGCACGGCCGCCGGGTTCTTTGTCATCGTAGCCTTTATCAGCTACCTAACCGGCGGACACCGCGGCGTGTACCCCGCCCAGCGTATCATCTCACCCAAGCGCCGTTCGCTTATTGTGGATGAGGGCGGTACGGTAGCGGATGCTATCGAGCGCCACAACGACCTGATAGAGTAGACGTAAATATTCGCCGTGCAGCCACAATCGGGGGCAATTCGACCTGAGCGCGACCGCACTGTCACGTCATACGCCGGGAGTCGCCCCATGCACGCAACTGATTTTGGTCGCACGCTCATCATCGCCAACCCCGCCGC
>CABUTP010000178.1 GCA_902494545.1 uncultured Collinsella sp.
GCTTTTATAGCTGGCGAGTTGTGGGGAACCCGTTGGCAGTAGCGCTCGAAATAGACAACTATTGGCGTTGTAATACCACTCGGGCGAGGAAACCGACCGTTCGCCGCAAATCTCCGTGAGTTTGGATTGGTATTAAATAACAAGCAATCGTATGGCTATAATTGGTATCAGCAAGAAGCGCGATGTATAGAATTGCGCACATGTGATGGGAGGACACACATGAAGGAGACCGAGAAGATCGAGATCATGCACTTCGACCAGGAGGGCTACCTCGAGGACGGCAGGAACGTCTACGAGGCCGGCAAGAAGATGACCGCCCTGGCCGACCGCGTGCACGAGGAGGGCTACGACGCCGTCTTCCTGATGGGCGTCGGCGGCACCTGGGACGAGTTCATGCAGCTCGAGTACCTCATGAACAAGTTCGGCGACCGCGACCTCGAGGTCTACCTGATCCACGCCGCCGAGTGGAACGTCATGGGCCACAAGCGCATGACCGACAGGTCCGTCGTGCTGACCGCCTCCGAGTCCGGCACCACCCCCGAGGTGCTCGAGGCCGTCGGCAAGATGAGGGAGATGGGCGTGCGCGTCTTCGCCATGACCAACCCCGAGGGCAAGATCGGGCAGGCCGTGGGCGCCGAGAACTGCGTCATGATGGCCTCCGACCACGGCGCCGGCGGCTGCGAGAAGGGCTACTACCTCGCCGACTGCTTCGGCCTGCGCCTGCTCAACCGCCGCGGCTGCTTCCCCAAGTTCGACCTGTTCATCGAGCAGACGAAGGACGTCTGGAAGGACATGCTCGACATCCGCAAGCGCTTCGAGCCGCGCGCCGAGGAGCTCGCCAGGAAGTACGCGCTGGCCGACTACACCATGTTCATCGGCTCGGGCGCGCTGTGGGGCGAGACCATCCTGTACTCCATGTGCCTGCTCGAGGAGATGCAGTGGAAGCGCATCCGCCACATCACCTCGCACGACTTCTTCCACGGCACGCTCGAGCTGCTCGAGCCCGGCGTCCCGGTGTTCCTGTTCATGGGAGAGGACGAGTGCCGCGCCCTCGACGAGCGCGTCCGCGCCTTCCTCACCAGCGGCGTGACCGGCGACGAGGACTACGTCATCATCGACACCGCCGAGTACGCGATCCCGGGCCTGGACGACGACTTCCGCGTCATCGTGTCGCCGTGGATCCTGTCCGTGCTGACCACCGACCGCCTCGCGCGCAACTACGAGCTGGTCACCAAGCACAACCTCAAGTACCGCCGCTACTACCACCAGTTCGACTACTAAGAGCTGGTCACGGGTCCGATATCTTGGCTGGTTGATATCTCGACCCTGCACAAGGGCGTCCGCATTTGCGCGGGCGCCCTTTTTGCGTTGTGACAAGAGACTGCTGCTAACCGCTCGCCCTATGTTTCCAAATGAATACGCTATGAGCGGTTGCGGCGGATTTTCCCCGCAAGCACTCTAGTATGCTAAAGTACCCAGAAGACCGGCGGGGCTATGCCGGTCTTTCGTTCTATATGAAACGCAGTATGAGGAGGCTCACCAGATGACGGCCACACCGTGGGGATTCCGGGACATATTGCCCGAGGAGGCTCAGGCGCGCGAGGAGATTGCGCTGACGGTGAAGGGCTGCTTTAGGGAGCATCATTACCTTCCGGTCGAGACGCCGCTGCTCGAGGACAAGGGCTCGCTCGAGGAGGGCGGCCGCATTGCGGACACGCCGTTTAAGCTCTTTGATGACGACGGTCGCCTGCTGGTGGTCCGTCCCGACAACACGCTGCCGATCGTTCGCCTGGTTTCGACTCGCATGCGCGCGGCCGATCTGCCGCTGCGCCTGCGCTATGAGGCGCCGGTGGTTCGCGAGTGTCAGCGCAATGCCGGCGGCTCGCGTCAGTTTACGCAACTGGGTTTTGAGCTCATCGGCGCGGGCGACACCGCGGGCGATGTCGAGATTGTCTCACTGGTGGCCGAGGCCGTGCGCAAGCTGGCACTTCCCGGTGCGCGCATTATCGCGGGCAGCGTGCGTCCGTTTAAGGAACTGCTTGCGGCGTGCGAAGATCGCGAGCTGGCTGCCGAGGCGCTGCGCTGCGTGCACGCCAACGACTTTGTGGGCCTCGATGCCCGCGTGGCGGCAAGTGCTGAGCCCGAGGCCGTCAAGGCCGCCATTAGCGAGCTGCCGCGCCTGCACGGTGGTGCCGAGGTGCTCGACCGTGTCGACGCGCTGCTGGCGGCGGCGGGCATTGTCGCGTCGCTTACGCGCGAGCTGCGTGCCCTGGTCGAGGGCCTGGCACCCGAGGACGCCCAGGTGCTGTCCTTCGACTTCTCCATCATGAACTCGTTTGATTACTACACGGGCCTGGTCTTTAAGGCCTATGCCGGCGGCCTGCCTGACCCGGTCGGTTCGGGCGGCCGTTACGACTCCATCTTTACCGGCGCGTTCGGCGATGGCATCGAAGTGCCGGCGGCGGGTTTTGCCTTTTCGCTCGAGCGTCTGGAGGCCGCGCGCACCTCGGCCGAGGATGCCGCTTCCGACGGCGATCACGCCGCGGGCCGTGGCGCTGAGGGCCCGCTGCGCATCGCCGTGCCCAAGGGCTCGCTTAAGGCTGACACGCTCGACGTGCTCGAGGCAGCGGGCTTAGACGTCTCTGAGCTGCGCGATCCCGGTCGTCACCTGATCGTGCGCGGTCGCGACACGCGTGCCGGCGAGGGCACGGTCGGCGATATCGAGTTTGTCATCGTGCGTCCCAGCGACGCGCCCGCTTTTGTGGGCTGTGGTGGTGCCGATTGCGGCATCTGTGGCTGGGACTCGCTCATCGAGGCAGACCTCAACTTGCTGCAGCTGGTCGATCTGGGCTACGGCCTGTGCACGTTTATCGAGGCAGAGCCCGCGTGGCGCGCCGGCCAGGCCGAGCGCAACTATGCCCGCCGCGGTTCGCTTCGCGTGGCCACCAAGTACCCGCGCATTGCGAGTGCCTGGTATGCCGAGCGCGGCGTGAACGCCGATATCGTCTCACTGCACGGCAACATCGAGCTGGGCCCCATCGTCGGCATGACCGACCGCATCGTGGACATTACCGCCACGGGTGCCACGCTGCGCGACAACGACCTGGTCATCACCGGGCGCATCATGGACTGCACGGCCCGCTTCTTTGTCAACCCGGGCGCTGCGCGCCTTGATCCGCGCGTACGCAATCTGGCAGATCGCTTGGCGGCTGCCGTGAAGGACAAGCATTTTGAGCCCGTCGCGGGCTCGGCACAATAGCGCGACCGCGCACGGGCGCCCCAACGTACGGGCTGCGGGCCGATTGGCGCCGCCACCCGGCCTCTCGTTTTTCGAACACAACCTCGACCGATAGGGGATACCGATATGAAGACCATCAAGCTTGCTCCCGGTGAGCGCCTCGTTACCAACCAGCTCAACCGCAAGGGCGTGCTGCCGCAAAACATCGTCGACGCCGCCCGCGATATCGTGGCCAACGTGCGTGCCAACGGCGATGCCGCGGTGCGCGATTACTGCCAGCGTTTTGACGGTGTCGAGCTGCAGAGCTTCCGTCTGCCGCAAGAGCAGATCGATGCCGCGCTCGAAGGCCTCGATCCCGCTTTTGCCGCGGCGCTCGAAAAGGCTGCACGCCAGATTCGTGAGTTCCACCAGCGCGAGGTCGAGCAGAGCTGGTTTACCACGCGTGCGGACGGCACGATGCTCGGCGTTAAGGTGACCCCGCTCGCGGCGGCCGGCATCTATGTACCGGGCGGGCGCGCGCAATATCCCTCCACCGTGCTCATGAA
>CABUTP010000179.1 GCA_902494545.1 uncultured Collinsella sp.
GCGCGCAATGCGCGACGCCAACGGGGAGAGTTCGCGGTCGGTGCCATCCCGGGAGCAGCATGGTCGGCAGCCGAGCCGACTCACCCTCCAAATGTCCTATGCCACCACCCTACCCTCACAGGCGACTGTCCATGCACACCTTTCGGCGCACGTATGAATACAGGCGGCGAGAGGAAGGGGCGAGCTTGCGAGGCGATTATTGAACCCCACGGATGCAAATAAAATGCCGCCCCAGGCCGTAAGACCTGCGGCGGCATCACCTCAATAAGCAGTTGAGTAAATAGCTGAGCCTATCCCTCGATACGGCTCAAGAACTCACGGGTGCGCTGCTCGCGCGGATGGTCGATAACCTGATCGGCTGGTCCCTCCTCGACAATGCGACCGCCGTCCATAAAGATCACGCGGTCGGCAACATCGCGCGCAAACTGCATCGCATGGGTCACGATCACCATCGTCATATTCTGCGCGGCAAGGTCTTTAATGACACGCAGCACCTCGGCCGTCAGCTCGGGATCGAGCGCCGAGGTCGGCTCATCAAAGAACAAGATTTCCGGGTCGAGCGCCAGGGCGCGGGCAATACTTACGCGTTGCTGCTGACCGCCCGAAAGCTCGCAGGGCACCTTGTTCTCGTTACCCGTAAGCCCCATCTGTGTAATGAGCTCGTGTGCGCGAGCCTCCGCCTGCTCGCGCGGGCGCTTAAGCACGCGGATCGGTGCATCGGTGATGTTTTTCATCACGGTATAGTGCGGGAACAGATTGTAGTTCTGAAACACCAAACCAAACCGCGAGCGCGCCTGTTTAGGCACATCGCCCTTTGCGTACACCGCGCCCGAACCCGCATCCGTCGCAACGGCAAGGTCACCAAACGAGAGCGAGCCTCCGTCGAGTGTCTCGAGCAGCGTGGCACACCGCAACAGCGTGGACTTGCCGCCACCCGAAGGTCCGATAATCGCCACGACCTCGCCACGCTTCACCTCAAGCGAGATATCCTTGAGCACCTCATTGCCGCCAAACGCCTTACGCGCGTTCGATATATTCATAACCGTTCCGGACACAGGAACCTCCACGTGTTTGAAAAGCACAACGGGACAGGCTAGTCATGGTAATAGTCAAGTCGTTTCTCGGCAGCGCCTAACAGCATCTCGACTACAAAGTTAAAGACCCAGTAAATCAGTGCCGCGATCGCAAACGGTACCATGCTCACCTGCGAGGCGACCAGCGCCTTGGCCGTCGAGAACATCTCACCCACGCCAATGGCAAACGCCAGCGACGTGTCCTTGACCAGCGTGATGATCTCGTTGCCCATCGCCGGCAAAATGCGCTTGGCGACCTGCGGCATCACGATATACAGAAACATCTGCGTGCGCGAATAGCCCAGCACCTCGGCGGCCTCGTATTGACCGCGCGGAATGGACTGCAAGCCCGAGCGATAGATCTCGGCAAAGTAACCGGCGTAGTTGATGATGAACGCCACGACGCACGCCGTCCACTTGGAATCGGGCGTGAGCGAAATGCCAAACACGTAGTACGGGGCAAAGTAGATGGCAAACATCTGCAGCATGAGCGGCGTACCGCGCATGACCGAAATGTAGATGCGCGCAATCCAGCGAAGCGGCGCGATTTTGCTCATGCGCATAAACGCCACGGGGATTCCCAGCGGAATCGACCCCAGCAGTGTCAGCACAAACAACTGCAAACTGACCAAGAATCCCTGGCCAAGCATCTGCATCATGACTTGGATAGACAACCTACCCTCTCTTTCACAGCAACAGAACAGCGGGCGTTAATTGAAATAGGCACAGTGCCCAAGATTGCGAGCGACAAGCCCGACGAAGCGTACTTTGGTACGCGAGGAGGGTTGGAGCCGCAAGGTTGGGTGCTGTGGCTATTTCAAAACCCAATTATCGAAAGATAGACCATAGCTTGAATACTTGTCGCACAGGTCCTTGACCGTGCCGTCCTCGTAGAGAGCCTTGAGCGACTCGGCCACGGCATCGGCGGACTTGGTGTCGCCCTTCTTAAAGCCAACGGCGTAGTGCTCGCTGGACAGCGGCTTGTCGAGCTGTGTATAGGCATCGGGCTTGGCGGCAAGCTGATACTGAGCGATCGAGAGGTCACAGGCAACGGCATCGACTGCACCAGTCTCGAGCTGCATAAACGCCGTGTTGTACTCACCGATGGTATCGAGCGTGGCAAACGTCGCGGCCAGATCCTTCTGGTCGCCCTCGAGCACATCCTGTGCGGCGGAATCAGTCTGGGTAATCACGGTCTTGCCGGCAAGATCGTCCCAGCTCTTGATACCCGCGTCCTTCTTGACCACGAGCACTTGCTCGTTGAGCATGTAAGGCTCGGAGAACGTGTAGTCGTCCTCGCGACCCTCCATGGTAAAGCCGTTCCAGATGCAGTTGATGGCACCCGAGTTGAGCAGCGTGTCCTTGGCGTCCCAGTCGATGGCCTCATACTCAACGTCCCAGCCCTGCTTGTCGGCAACGGCCTTGGCAAGGTCGAGGTCAAAGCCGGTGTACTCGCCATCGTCGCCTACAAAGCCATACGGAGGATAGGACTTGTCAAAGCCCACGACGAGCTTCTTGGACTCCGCAGCGCCCTTCACGTCCTTGGCTGCGGCAGAGCCGGCAGCGGAGCCCTTATCGGCACCACTGCCGCAGCCTACCAGGCCGAGGCCAAGCACCGTGGCAAGCGAACCGGCTAGACCAACAAACTGACGACGAGACATATCGGCATTCATGGTATCCCCCTTGATGGCACTTTAGTTAGGTAAAGTGAGTCATATAACGTTCAGAATCATACACTTTAGCGTGATAGAGCACAAGATGAGTTTGCCCGCCGCGCGAGGGGTGCGGGGGTTAAGTTTCCTGCTCTACAGTCCTGCTCACGACGGAGGCCACATTAAGTGGCCTCCTGTTCGTGCGGAACTCGCGATAAACTTAACCCCCGCACCCCTCGCGCGGCGGGCAACCGTCGTTGGACTTATCACTGACACCAATAAACCGCTTGCATATCGTCTGTTGGCCTGGCACGGTACAATGCTTGTAGCTTTAAATTTATAAATTAGTGGGGTTATCGATGGCAGAATCTCGTGCGGAGCGTAGGGCTCGTCGTGCTTTGGTGGAGGCGGCTGAGGGGTCGAAGGAGGAGAAATCTTCTACGAAATCCAAGTCTTCTAAAGCTGCAAAAAGCAAGTCGGCCAAGGGCAAGGCCAACGGCAAGCGTTCTGACTCTCGTCGAGGCGGGGATAAAGCGCCTCAGGCTCGTTCCAAGTGCCCGCATAAAGATCCGGTTTCGTCTGCGCGGAAGGCTGTGGACCCCAAGTCTCCCTGTTCGATCATGAAATCTTGCGGTGGGTGCACGGCGCTCAATCGTCCTTATAAAAAGCAGTTGGCAGCTAAGCAGGCTGCCATGGAGGAGCTTTTTGCTTCGCTTTGTGAGCGCGAGGGTATCGCCGTTGACCCTATTCGCGGTATGGGCGTCACCCTGGGCGACCCGGGTAAATATCCTGCGCCGCGTGGCTTTCGTCATAAGGCTGCCACTCCCTTTGCTCCCGGCAAGGAGGGCGCTGTCCGCTGCGGTTTCTTTGAGCGCGGCACGCACAAGATCGTTGCCGTACCCGAATGCCCCGTCGAGGCACCGGGCGCCCGTCAGATTCTCAACGGCATCGCACGCGAAGCTGAGCGGCTGCATATTCCCGCCTTTAATGAGGACAAGCATCTTGGTTTGCTTCGCTATGCCGTCGTCCGCTGCGGTTGGCGTAC
>CABUTP010000180.1 GCA_902494545.1 uncultured Collinsella sp.
ACCATCGATAAAGCGCCAGTCAATACGTTTGCGATCGATCAGGTCGTCAAACTGCTCTTCGGTAAACTCAGGCCACTCCTCGCGGATCATCTCGATAGCCCGATCACGCGACACCGAAAAATAAAGCGGCGTCTCGATCATGCGATACCGCTCGGCGCGAACGCAGGCAGCCAGCGAAGGCTCAGGGTTCTGCTCCAAAAGGCGATCGCAGGCGGCAACAGCCTGCGTCAAATACCCGGCATCCTTAAGACGAAGAATCTCGGGCGGCAGTCCAATATCGAGATGGCGAAAGTCATCGCAGCAAACATCAACAGAGCAACCAACAGGACCCTCGTCAATAACCTTCCCATCCGAAGGCAGCACATCAATAACAGCCATACCAAACTCCAAGTCATTAGAACTCTCGAAGCCCATTGTAGCGAGATAAAAAAGAAAGCCCCAACAAAGGGGCTTTCAATACCGATAAACGGTACCTATAAAAATGAATTCAGCCCAGTAACCCTGTAGCGAGTTAACGAAGGAGGCCCCGTTCACCCGGAGCTTTTCCCATTGCGTGACTTCTGGCAAAGCCAGTAGCCCTCTTAATTCAGACTCGTAACCCTGCGGCGGTAAACGAAGGAAGCCCCGTCCCCCGGAACTGTTTCCTTGGCGCGACTTCTAGCGAAGCCAGGTGAGCGCAAAGGAAACAGTGTAGGGGGACGGGGCTTCCGGCGGGAAGTTTAGCGACGCTTACGCCTTGTTGACGGAGCCAAACTCCTCCATGAGCTCCTTGGTGCGAGCAACGATGTTGTCGCGACCAGGCTTGAGGAGCTTGCGGGGGTCAAAGCCCTTGCCCTGCTGATCCTTGCCAGCCTCGATGTACTCGCGGACGCCCTTGGCGAAGACGAGCTGCAGGTCGGTGTTGACGTTGATCTTGGAGATGCCCAGGGAGATGGCCTTCTTGATCTGATCCTCGGGGATGCCGGTACCACCGTGCAGAACGAGGGGCAGGTCGCCGGTCTGAGCCTTGATCTCGCCCAGACGCTCGAAGGAAAGGCCAGCCCAGTCGGCGGGATACACGCCGTGGATGTTGCCGATGCCGCAGGCGAGGAAGTCGACGCCCAGGTCAGCAATCTGCTTGCACTCAGCGGGGTCAGCGAGCTCGCCGTTGGAGGTCACGCCGTCCTCGGTGCCGCCGATGCCGCCGACCTCGGCCTCGATGGACATGCCCTTGGAGTGGGCAAGCTCAACGAGCTCCTTGGTGCGGTCGAGGTTAAGCTGGAAGGTCTCCTCGTGAGAGCCGTCATACATGATGGACGTGAAGCCGGCCTCGATGCACTTGAAGCAGTCCTCGTAAGAACCGTGATCGAGGTGAAGGGCGACGGGAACGGTAACGCCCGTGGCCTCGACGGCAGCCTTGACCATGTCGGCGCAGACCTTGAAACCGCCCATCCACTTAGCGGCACCAGCGGTGCACTGAAGGATCAGCGGAGACTTGGCCTCCTCGGCGGCCTGGAGAATAGCCAGGGTCCACTCGAGGTTGTTGGTGTTGAAGGCACCGAGAGCGTACTTGCCGGCCTCGGCCTTCTTGAGCATGTCTGCTGCGTTGACGAGCATAAAAGAAACCTCCTGTAAGGTTGCTCCGATAACGCCTGTGATTTTACCACGGCGCAACCGAGCATAAACGTTCGTTTGTTCACGAATATCGTCCAAACAGACTTTTTTGACCGTTTGCCCTACGAAATTGACCCGTTGGGGAAAAATAGCTTGACGTTTGGACGCTTCTCGTGCTTTAGAAGCTGACTATAAAGCTACACCTGCATGAAAGGGTTCTGCATGAGCTCGCGTGCCATGGTGGTCGAATCGCCATGGCCGGTTAAGCAAACGGTATCGGGCGGAAGAAGCCGGGCGAGCTTGGAGAGCGAGCGCAGAATCGCCGCCTCATCTCCGCCGGAAAGATCGGTGCGGCCGTGCCCACCCGGAAACAGGGTGTCGCCCACAAAGGCAATGTTCCCCTGCTCGGTGGCAGCAAACAAGACGATCCCGCCCGGCGTATGCCCTGGTGTCTCGATCACCTGCAGGCAGATATCGCCCACCTCGATAGCATCGCCTTCGGCGAGCAGGCGCGTCGGCTCCCCGGGGTCAGGCGTCTCAATGCCCCACATAGCTCGCTGTTCCTCGATGTTCGCATGCGGCACCGCCACATCCTTGGCACACAGCTCATACTGGCAGCCCTCGCCAACGGTGGTTCGCACGCCGGCAACACCACCAACATGATCGGCATGGCCATGAGTGCATACGGCGCCAAGCACGCGTACGCCGGGATGCTCGGCTCGAATATGCTCCACCAAGCGCTCGCCCTCCCATGCGGGGTCGATAATCACGCACTCATTGTCCGAAATAACAGCATAGCTATTGGTCTGAATGGGACCGTTTACGAGCGTCTCAATCTCGACCGATCCCTTGGGAGTTAAATCCAAGGACACAGCACTCATGTCCCTCTCCTCTCTATAGAACTCGAGGCATCAAACGATGCCTCGAGTGTAGCGAATATCGATAATGTGACACGTTCGTCGCGACTAAACGCGGCGCTTAAGCTGGGCTCCACCCTCGCCGGGCATCAGGCGGCGCGCGTCGTAGACCGAGTCGACGCTGCTGATAGAGGCCAGCAGCGGATCCAGACCACTCGCGTCCGAGATCTCGACCATAAAGCGCAGGGTTGCAATACCCTCGCGGTTGGTCGACGTGGCGGCAGAAAGGATATTGCCGCCCGCATCGCCAATGGCAATAGTGACATCCTTGAGCAGGCCCATGCGGTCCAGGCACTCGACCACGATCTCGACCTGGAAGAGGGTGTCGGCAGCGCCGTCCCACTCCACTTCGATCATGCGCTCGGGATGCTCCATAAGACCCTTGACGTTGGGGCAGTTGGCGCGATGCACCGAAACGCCACGACCGCGCGTGATGAAGCCGACGATATCGTCGCCCGTCACCGGATTGCAGCAATGTGCCAGACGGACCAGCAGGCCGCTGTTGCTCTCGCCCTTGACGATAATGCCGTTGCTGGCGCTCTTGCCGCGCTTTTGCGGCTTTCGGTTGGAGCCTCGGGCCGGCTGTTTCACGACCTCGGCGATAGCCTCGGCCTTGGTGAGCTGTTCCTCGGGCTTGGGGTCCAAGATTTGCTCGACCTTATTGCCCACAGCGCGCGGGGCGACCTTGCCCGCGCCAACGGCTGCAAAAAGGTCCTCGAGCTGCTTGAAGTTAAACTGCTCCGCCACGGCGTTGAGCGCACGCGTGGATCGCGGCGTAGAGATGCCATACCCGCGCTTGCGCAAGTCCTTGGCCAGTATATCGCGGCCGGCAGCAGCGTCATCGTCTTTGGTCGCGGCGGCGAAGTAACGGCGAATCTTTGACTTGGCCGAAGGCGTCTTGACGATCTTGAGCCAATCGCGCGACGGCTTAGAGCTCTTGTTGGTCAGGATCTCGACACGGTCACCCGTCTTGATCTCGTGCGTGAGCGGCGCCACCGCACCGTTGATCTTGGCGCCGACACAGTGGTTACCGACCTCGGTATGAACGGCGTAGGCAAAGTCGAGCGGTGTAGAGCCGGCACGAAGCGCCATGACCTCGCCCTTGGGCGTAAAGACGAAGATCTCCTGATCGAACAGATCGACCTTCAGCGAGTGCAGGTATTCCTTGGCATCGGTGATCTCGTCGGAAGCCGCCCAATCGAGCGAATGCTTGAGCCAGTTGATCTGGTCGTCCAAACGTTGAG
>CABUTP010000181.1 GCA_902494545.1 uncultured Collinsella sp.
CTCCGAATGTGCCCCAGCTGGCTCAGGTCGATATCGATCTTGACGGGCTGGTGCGCGGCATCCCACGAAAGCCATGCCGTGATCTCGTCATCGATAATCTTAGCCAGATATTTGGGGACCTTCTCTTCCTTAAGGGGATGGCCGGGATCCAGTGCCAAGCGCAGGCGCTGATCACAAGCGCGCATCATCTCGCCGAGCTTGCTGCTCTTTTGCCTGCTGCCGTGAATCCGCATGCATTCCCAAAAGCCATTTTGGCAGCGGTAGATGTGAATGGGGTCCAGGCGATATTCGCAGTCCTCGTGGCGCTCGGGCGCAAAGAACACGGCCGAGGCAAACATGGTGTAGGGCATGGCCGTCTCCTCCCCAAACAAGCTCGCTACGATGCCGGTCTTTCGGTGCGTGTCATAGTAGCGCGCCATGCGGACATACACGGCGCATGCCACGTGGCGCAGGTCGCGATGGTGGGAACGGTCGAGCCGTGAGTTATTCAGGTTGTACGTCGAGAGTGCGTCGATGGCAGCCATGAGCCGCTCCTCATGCGCCTCATCGGGCGGAAGGGGAAGCGTGGGCTCGGAAGTCTTACGACGCGCAGGCGGCAGGTCCGACGGCGCCGGCGCGGGTACAAGGTCTCGCGCCGCACGGCGCAGCTCGATGAGGGCGTTGTCGAATGCGACGGTTTTAGAGTCGCGAAGCAGCTTGGGGTCGAGCTCATGGAACACGGCGTAGTCCTGCAGCCACACGCGTGCGAACCGGTCGATGCCGGGTTCAAAGGCGCGATAGGCATCCCAAAATGCCTTGATCTTGTCATAGCCGTCACGCGGATTGTCGACGCCAATGCCGCAGATCAATTCGTAAAGATAAAGAAAAGCAAACGAGGTCGATGTCTCCTCGATATTGCCGCGGCGCACTTGGGCGCGCCATGTAAAGTACCCGCGCAACTGTCGATCGCTCATGGCATTGTAGGTGGGAAAGTAGGACTTAAAGGTGCCGTTGTAGGGGCAATCGTCCTCGAAGTCGGCCATCAGCAGGCCTTGGCGGTAAAAGAGCTCCGCCTCCGATAGCCAACGTCCCGCGCCGCCTTTGGGATCCTCTTGCCAGCGTGATATCTCGCGCATCTTGCGGTACTGGTCGGGGAGGAAGTTCTGCATCTGACGACCGGTCTTGAGAATCGGCTCGTCAGCATAGATTTCGTTTGAGAAGCGGGCGGACTGATGGGTCCGGGCCTCGGCCATAATGCGCTCGATGAGCATCTTGACGTCCTGGTCGGCCACCGCCCTCTCCTCTCCCTATGTGGTGTCGGTGACCTCATATCATAGCACAGCATCAAACAGATGTTCGAGATACCACTGCGTAGATAGATTTAGAACAGGAGGGCGTAGATGACCGCCACGACGACGGAGGGGAGCATGTTGGCCGTGCGGAAGGTCTGAGGCCGAATAAGGTTAACGCCAACACAGAAGATGAGCATGGAGCCCACAAGCGAAAGGCTGTCGAGGGCTGCGGTGGTCATGATGGGGGAGAGTGCGCCGGCAAAAAGCGTGATCGTGCCCTGGAATACGGCAACGGGCAGGGCCGAGAAGATGCAGCCGCGGCCAAGCGAGGCCGTCATGGTGCAGACGATGATGCAGTCCAGCGCGCCCTTCAGAGCAAGCGTGGACCAGTCGCCGAGCAGACCGTCCTGAATCGATCCTACGATGGCCATGGCGCCGATACACACGGTGAGCGATGCCGAGACAAAGGCGTTGGTGAACTCGTTGTCGCCTTCGCTGCCGGTTTTGCGCTTGAGCCATTCGCCGAGGTTCTCGATGGCGGCCTCCAGGTTGACGGCCTCGCCGATGAGCGAACCGAGGGCAAATGAGACGATAAGCATGGTGGTGCCGGTGGTCGCCAACGCTTCTCCATCGATAACGAGCATCTTTTGCATGGTGCCGCCCAGGCCGATAAACAGGACGCACAGCCCTGACGCCTTCATGAGCGTGTCCTGGATGCGGGGCGTAATGAAGCGCCCACCCATGAGGCCAAGCAGACCGCCCGCGATCAAAAGCGCGACGTTGATGATCGTTCCTAAACCCGGCATGAACCCTCCTGTAATTGATGCCAACGCGGCAATCGTAGCAGAACGGGGAAGGGAGCGCTCAGTATCCGAGCCAAGTGGCGGTTAGCGGTCTAGGACAGGACGGGGCTAAAGTCGAAGCGCAGCGTCATGAGGTGCTGCGGGGATTCGATGGCTGCGGCAATGATGTCGGCATCTCGTGCACGATCGAACCCTTCAAGTTCCATTTGATAGGGGAAGTCTTCTTGGATACCGATGCGACGCGGAACCAAAAGCTTGATTCCGTCGAATTCTTCGGTTCGCGTTCCGTCTGCTGCAACGGAATAAAGGTGTAACTTGGCGGTCGTTGTGGCATCAAGTGCCGAGATAGCTTGGATATCGTTCGATGCGCTCCTTGCTCCCACTGCTGTAAGTGCCGTAGGCGCGACGACTTCACCCGAAGGCAAAAAGACGAGCTCGACGGTATTGGGGAATGCGATGAGGATATTTTTGCGGCGGGGCGCATTGGCAGCGACTGGCTCAATGCTTGCAGCATCGACGGTTTCCGTGTGGTCGAGCGCGACCATCATGCAACAGTTGCCTTCGTCGACATCTGGGGGAGCGGCAAAGTCCAGGCCGTCTTTCGGTTGGGGATCGCCTAGTTCGGTGGCGGCGCCGTCTGGCTTCTCGAGAGGGGCCGCAGCGTTGTCTTCTGATGATGTATCGTCTGCATCGTCAACATGTGCCGGTGCGTCTGCGACCTCGTCTTTGGGGGATTTGTCATTATCGCTTGATATAGGAGCAGAAATTCCGACGGACCCCACTCCGTGCCATGTCATTTGGAGCAGAGCCGGATCGGCGAGAATGCGCTGCACGCCTTGCTCCTGGGCATCGATATTGATGGGGGCGGGTTCTGATCCTCGCGTGAGGTTAAGTGAGCCCTTCTGTCTATTGCTTTGAGCCTCTTGGTCGTCCGTGTCGCCAGCGTAGAACAGCAAAGGCGCATCTCCCGCTGCGATGGCTTCGGTGTCCGCCTTGGTCAGTCGCAGCGATGCCGTAAAGGAGATGATGGGCTGCGCGCCATCGACATTCGAGGGAACGCAGCCCAGGCATACACCTCCTCCTTCTTCATAGGCCGCGCTGTCGAAGACGACCTTCGCCCCGTTCGCCGAGTCATCGACCGAGGCAATATCGATGCGCAGCTCTAAGTCGCATGGGTCGCCATCGGCGTCGACTGCAGCCGATTTCCACGTGCAGATGGCACAACCTGTCTGGGGGCCGTTCTCCTTGTCCGGTCGCTTGGTATCCACGACTATCGAGTCGACCGTATTGCGGTGAAGGCATCCCGAGGTTCGGACCGTGGTATGTGCGAGCGAAAAACGTTGGCAGGCGACGATACCCGACGAATTCACCACGGGGGTCAGAGCTTGCGGTAAGGAGTTTGCCGTGGCAGGCGTCGCCCAAGCGGCGAGAGGCGTGCCGCTCGCCAGTGCGCTGCAGAGCGCGGCGACGGGCAAAAGGTTTTTGGGTGCCATGGTTCTCCTATCTATTCCGCGTACTCCGGTCGCGCTTGGCTATTGGTTGCGTTTGATGTGCAGGCCAAGGCACGTCAGTCCTGCTCCCGCCGTGGCGACGCCCACCGCAATGAGTTGCCGGGTGTCGCTCGTCTGGGCGAGCGGCTC
>CABUTP010000182.1 GCA_902494545.1 uncultured Collinsella sp.
ATTTTCACCATGTCTCAGAACACCACCACCGCACAGCCCCGCACCGTCCAGACCGCCGCCCGCGGCAAACTCGACGTCCGCGCTCTCGTCTTGCTCGCCATCCTGCTTGCCGCCGGCTTCATCCTCAACTTCACCGTCGGCAAGGCCATCTCCGGCATCTCGGGCGGCATGATTAGCCCCGAGTTCATTATCTCGGCCTTCTGCCTCACTATCCTGGTTGTGCGCCCCAACATCGGTCAGGCGCTCGTTATCGGCCTGATCTCGGCCGCAGTGATCCAGATCACCACCACCTCGCCGTTCGTCGATTTTGCCGCCGAGGGCATCGCCGCCATGCTCATGGCCGTTATTGTCAACGCTGCTGCCAAGGACGGTCAGGTTAAGCCTGCCGTCGCCATCGTCGCAACCTTCGTGACCACCTTTGTCTCGGGCGTCATCTTCATGGTCATCAAGATGGCCATGCTCGGCGTGGTGAGCGAGCTCGCCGCTGCTATGCTGCCCGTCGTCGCCATGACCGCCGTCTTTAACGCCATCCTGGTCGGCGCTCTCTACCTGCCAATCCAGAAGGCCCTTAAGCTCAATTAAGCCGCTCGGCTTTACGAGCCACCCCATCTTGGCGTTCATTCGTCGCTCACGTACCCAAGTACGCTTCGTTCCTCTTTCGCGCCAACCTGGGGCCCCTCGTAAAGCCGTCTCCGTGCTTCACCACCAAAGACTGTCCCAAACAACTAGCTTTTGGGGACGCTCTTAAACGACTAGTCATGTAAGAACGTCCCCGATGACTATGAAAGGTATCCATGGAAACGATCATCAACGTCGACGATGTCTCGTTCTCCCGTGGCACGCAGACCGAGCAGGCGCTTAAGCATATCTCGCTCGGCGTGAACAGGAGAGATTTTATCGGCATTATCGGGCCTTCGGGCGCCGGCAAGTCCACACTTGCCGCCTGCCTGTCGGGAGCCGTACCCCACCATTACACCGGCACGTTCTTTGGCTCCGTCACTGTCGACGGCAACGACACCTGTGAAGTTTCGCTCACCGATGTGTCGCAGATCGTCGGCAGCGTGTTGCAAGACATCGACACGCAAATGGTCGCCTCGGTCGTCGAGGACGAGATGCTTTTTGGCCTGGAGAACTTTGGCGTTCCGCACGACCAGATCGAGCAGCGCGTGAGCGAGACGCTCGAGACCGTCGGCATCAGCGACCTGCGCGACCGCGAGATCGCCACCCTCTCAGGCGGCCAAAAGCAAAAGGTTGCCATCGCCGCCATCCTCGCTATGCGTCCGCGTGTGCTCGTGCTCGACGAACCCACCGCGGCGCTCGACCCCGCCAGCTCCACGCTGGTCTTCGAGACCCTACGCGAGGCCAACCGCGCACTCGGCATCACCATCGTCGTCGTTGAGCAAAAAGTCGCCCTGCTTTCGGAGTATTGCAACCGCGTGCTCGTGCTCAATCATGGCGAAATCGCGCTACAGGGCGAGCCGCACGAGGTCTTCGCGCACGCCGATGAGCTCCGCGCCATCGGCGTCGATTGCCCGCGCGTCACGCGCATTTTCAACAGCCTCGAGGCCGATGGCCTGGCCAGCGGCACTCCCTGTTTGGATGTTGATGAGGCCGAGCGCCTGATTACGGGCATCGTCGACCCCGCACACGCAAGCAGCGACACTCAGGCACCCGCCGGCTCACCGCACGCACCGTCGTTGCGCCCGCACGCCAAGGACGCCGAACCCGTGCTCACCTTCGATCACGTTGAGTTTGCCTATCCCAATGGCGGCGCCGCCGTCCACGACCTCAACCTGACCCTCTATCCCGGCGAGCTCGTGGGCATCGTCGGTCAAAACGGCGCCGGCAAGACCACGCTCACCAAGCTGCTCACAGGCCTGCTTAAGCCCGCCTCGGGCAGCGTGCGCGTCACGGGACTGGATACCGCAGCCGTTCCCACAAGCCGCATCGCCCGCGAAGTCGCAACCCTCTTCCAAAACCCCGACCGTCAGATCTGCAAGGACACCGTGCTCGACGAGGTCGCCTTTGGCCTGGAGCTTGCCGGCATCGACCGTGCCGAGGCGCTGCGTCGCGCCCAGCTCGTCATCGACCGCTTTGGCTTGCCGGCCGACGAGGCGCCCTTCTCGCTCTCGCGCGGTCAGCGCCAGATGGTGGCACTCGCCTCCGTCGTGGTCGTAGAGCCCAAAATCGTGGTGCTCGACGAGCCCACGAGCGGCCTTGACTACCGCGAGTGCATGACCGTGATGGAAACGGTGCGCACCATGGCCGAGCGCGGCTGCGCTGTAATCATGGTCTGCCACGACATGGAAGTCGTCTCCGACTTTGCCGAGCGCATCGTAGTCATGGCCGACGGCCGCATCCTCGAGCGCGGCCGCACGCACGAGCTGTTCTCGGACATCGAGCTCATGCAGCGCGCCTACGTTGAGCCGCCCCAGGTCATAGAGCTTTCTCGTCGCCTGGCATCCTCCGTCTCTCCCGCCTTTGCACAGGTGAGCGAGGTCACCGATATCGTTCGCATTACCGAGGAGATGGTCCACCGTGGTTAACGTCATCGACTATATGCCGGGCGATACACTGCTGCACCGCTTGAACCCGGTCGTCAAACTGGGCCTTGCCGCAGCCATCATCATCGGCATCTTCTTGTCTGACACCTACGTGGCACTGTTGGGCTTTTTGGCGCTCACCCTTGCACTGGGCGCCTACGCCGGCGTCGCCGACCGTCTGCTCTCGCTACTCAAGCTGCTGATTCCGCTCGCGCTTATCATGCTGGTACTTCAGCTGGCTTTTATGCGCGATGGCAACATCGTGTGGGGCTTTATCACCGACACGGGCCTCATTACCGGATCGAAGGCCTGCCTACGCCTGTTGGGTGTGGCGCTGCCACTCATTCTCATGCTTATGGTAACCAAGCTCAACGACCTCGCCAACGCCTGCGTCGAGGTGCTGCACGTGCCATATCGCTATGCCTTCACCTTTACCACGGCGCTGCGCTTTGTGCCGGTATTTGGCCAGGAAATGAACGCCATCATGGAGGCACAGACTGCACGCGGCGTCGAATACGACACTAAGAATCCCGTCAAGAAACTCAAGCTCATGCTGCCGCTGTGCGTGCCACTGCTTATCTCGAGCGTGGGCAAGACCGATGCCACCGCGCTTGCCGCCGAGCAGCGCGGCTTCTACCTGCGCACGCGTGCGAGTTCGTATAAGCGCTACCCCATCAAAGGCCTGGATATCGCCGTACTTATCGTCAGCATCGCCCTTATCGCCATCGGTTTCCTGTTCTAGCAATCGCTGACAGCAACCGGCAAACGCAAAAGGCCTCGGCTCGCATCAAACGAGCCGAGGCCTTACTGTTTTCCCAGATAAAACCTACCAAAATAGACCTGTCCCTTTTTGGCAGGTCGAGGGCTACAGGCGGTAGGGGACGCCGCTGCGAATGATGGACTCGCGTACCAGGACATCCATCGCATCGAGGGTGATCTCGGGCATCTCGCGATACTTCTGCAACACCGAAAGCTCCGTGCAGGCCAGGATGACGCGGTCGCAGCCGCTACGGGCGAACTCCCACATCACGCGGTCGAACTTATCCATATCGGGCTCACGTCCGGCCTTCACATCATCGTAGATAAGCGACATCACATCGTTCTGACGTTTCTCGCTGGGATAGACGACCTCAACACCCGCAGCCTTACATTCGCGGC
>CABUTP010000183.1 GCA_902494545.1 uncultured Collinsella sp.
AGATGAACTCCAGTGCCATCGACACCTCGATCGTCTGTGATCAGATGATGATGGAGGCCGAGGAGCAGGGCCTGGGTACGTGCTGGGTGTGCCATTTTAAGCCCGAGGTGGCCTGTGAGCAGTTCAGCCTGCCCGAGGGCATCTATCCCTATCACATGCTCGTCTGCGGCTATCCTGCCGACCATATCGCCGATCCCGAGCATCGCGAGGCCCGCACCATTCCCCTCCCCGACTTCCTCCTCAAGTAGATTTTAGGACATGCCTTAAAATCTACCTTTGACCGCTCACCCGTTCGCCGAGTCCTGTGCCCTCAAACGCAGGACTCGGCGTTTTGTTTTGCAGACTGCGTACAGCCACAAAAAAAGGACCCGCAAACTGCGGGCCCTTTCTAGGCGCTACATGATAGCTGGATGTTAGTCCAGGTCGTCGGCGGCGAAATTGTCAATCGGTGCGAAGGGATCGGCAACGGGGATAACCGGCTCGGCGACGGGCAGCGGCTCGGCAGCAGGAACGGTCACAGCCGGAGAAGCGGCGGAACCGACCGGCGTGGAAGCCATGAGATCGGACGGGAAGGAGTTCTGAGCATCGTCCATGAAGTGCTGGATGAGCTTGAGGTACTCGGCCTTGAATTCCTCACGGGAAGCCTTAAGACGGTCGATCTCCTCAAGCTCGGCCTGCTTCTCGGTCAGGGCCTGGCGGATGACCTCGCGGGCCTTGGCGTCGGCCTCGTTGCGGATGCGGTCAGCGTTCTCGTTGGCGTCGTTTACAATGCCCTCGGCGGTCTGCTGGGCAGCAATCAGAGCAGCGGAGATCTGGCGCTCCTGAGCGGAGAAGTCGGGTGCAGGAGCGGCCACGGGCGCGGCAGGGACGGCCTGAGCGGCAGCATCCTGAGCCTGAACGAGCTGGGCCTGCGTATCGGCAAGCTGCTGCTCGGTGGCAGTCAGACGACCCTTAAGATCGACGATCTTGGCGAGCATGGCGTCGACCTCAGAGGACAGGGTCTCCAGGAAGACGTCGACCTCGGCGGGATCGTAGCCGCGCTTGGCCTCAGAGAAGGTCTGAGCCTGAATGTCAGCAGGGGTAATAGCCATAACAAGTTCTCCTTTATCTTCGCCTTGGCGCCGTGCGCCCGACGTGAGTTACTAAGCCAGTTTTATATGAGTATACCTATAAGAAGTTGCAGAACCAGCTTCTGTACCAACTGCAACGCAATAATCGCAACGACCGGTGAAAAATCGACGCCGCCCATGGGCGGGACAAACCGGCGGAACAAATTGAGCCACGGGCCGCACACGCTATCGAGAACGGCGGCGATATCCTGTAGCAATCCGCCCTGCTTCATAGGGATCCACGTCATAAGGCAGTAGACCACGATGAGCGTGGAGTAAAAGTTGAACAGCGTATTGACCAGCTGGACAATGGTGTAGATGTTGATGAGAATCTCCTCGTCTTGTCTTTACTTAAGGTAGCCGTCGGCACGGAGCTTTTTGAGGTCCGAATCCTTGACCTCGCAACCGGCGGGCAGCACCATAAACACGCGATCTCCCACCTCTTTAACTGTGGCACCCAGGCCGCAGGCAAAGCCGTAAGAGAAGTCCAGGACGCGCTTGGCGACCTCGGTACGAACGCCCACAAAAATCAGCGCGACAGGCTGCTTGGTGCGCACGCGGCGCACGACGGTCTCCACGTCATCATAGCTCTCGGGGCGCAGGACATAAGCCGGCAGCTGCGGCGTAGCGTTGATGATGTTGCTCGCATACGCCGAGGCATCGCTCGGTGAGGGAGCAGGTGCGGGGGCAGCAGCGCGGGCGCGTGTGCTCTCGGCATAGCTCGACGGCGTGTCGTAGGCACCGGGACGATAACCGCCCGCAACCGTCTCCTGCGAGCGCGATGGCGGGTTGTAGGTCGTAGCATGGCGAGAATCGTCGCCGACCAGCTGACCGGAACGTGTGTACACGGCCACCGACTCGGCCTCGCCGCGGCGCGTCTGACCCAACAGGCCGTTGCTCGGCTCGTCCTGGGTGTAGAAGCCCTCGCCCGAGGCACCGCTGTAACCGTTGTTCTGGTAGCCGTCGTCATAGCCATCATCGTAGCCGTAGTCGTCGTCCTGACCATAACCCTGGTCGTAACCCTGCTGGCCGCCCAGGTGCATCTTATTTTTAATCTCGTCAAGGAAGCCCATGGTTGTGTCCTCTCGCGGTTTAGTGCAGGCGCTCTGATAATCAGTGCGCACTTCAGAGCCTTATTTTACTGCAAACTCCGGGCTAAATACTACCCTGCCCAGGCGAACGAGCGTAGAGCCTTCCTCAAGGGCAGGCTCAAAGTCCTCGCTCATGCCACAGGAAAGTTCGGGCAGGCTCAGGTCGGAGTGCGTCGCCTCAAGCTCATCCCTTAGCTCGCGAAGTCCGGCAAAGGTGCGGCGCGCCACATCCTTATTCCCCCGTGGCGCCATAGTCATAAGGCCCTGCACACAAATTCCCTCAAGCTCCGCAAGCTCACCCGCGGCGTCTCGAACCTCGTCGGGCGAAAAGCCGCCCTTGGACTCCTCGCCGCTCACATTGACCTCAATCAGCACGCGCTGGGGGCCGGAGAGCTCGCCCGCCTCAATCTTGCGGACCGCACGGCTCGAGATAGCCTGAGCCAAATGCAGCGAGCTTACCGAATGAATCAGCTCGGCCGAGCCCAGAACGGCATTGATCTTGTTGGTCTGCAGGTTGCCGATCATATCGAAGCGCACCTCGGGCAGCTCCGGATGCTCCGCCAGACCCGCGAGCTTGCGAACCAGCTCCTGCGGGCGGTTCTCGGCAAAATGGCGATACCCCGCCTGGATAGCGGCAACGGTCTCATCGACGCCAACAGTCTTGGAGACGGCAATCAGGCGCGCGGCATCGTGGGGACGGCCCGCGCGATCGAGCGCCGCATAAAAACGCTCCAGAATCTGCTCGCGGCGAGCGCGCATCAAGTCCAAATAGTTATCCATTGCCAATCGCCTCCGCTAACAGCCATACAAGTAGTCTCATGCTAACGCAAGAGCGCGGCCTCGCATGTGCAAGGCCGCGCTCACTTAGGTATTTACAATCTTTCGACGAACGGAGCTGCCCTACTCCTCATCATCCTCGGTGTCATCCTCGTCCTCGAGGTGCTCGAGCAGGTAGCGAAGACCCTCGCTCACCTCGTTAGCGGGCACTTTGGCAACATAGTGTGCATCGACGGCAGGCCTCATGATGACGCCCTCGCCCGAAGGCACGCGCATGCTCTCGAGCTCATCCTCATCCGTACGGGCGATATCGCCGGCAGTCATACGCTGTCCGGTCAAAAGGAAGGTCAGGCGGCAGGCGGCATCGATCGAAATCGAGGCGATGCGATCGAGGTAGCGCGAGACCATGATGGCGCGGCGCAGGTCGTCATAGTTGCTGTCGTCGTCCATAAAATCGCCCGTGTCCATGCGGTTGAAAGTACGGAAGAACTTCTCATAGGCCGCGTGCACCGGCTCGTCCTCGACGGCCAGATTGCAGATGATGGACATGTCGTTGGTGACGAGCGCAGAAAGCGACGAACCCAGCACCTGGTAAACAGCCTCGGCCTCGGCCTCAACCGTACCGACAAGTTCCTGGGGCAGCGAGATGTCGGCCTTGACCATGTGACGCGTGGCGCGGCAGATCTGGCGAACCTTATCGGTCATGCGCTGCAGGTTAAAGTC
>CABUTP010000184.1 GCA_902494545.1 uncultured Collinsella sp.
AGATCAATTTACCTTTGCCATTACACAGCGGGCACTCACGCTTGTCGGCAGCGGGCTCGACTCGGCACATATGGACCTGCTCGTGGCGGCCTTTGTCTTTAAACTGCTGTCGCACGTTGGTTACCGCCCCGATTTCTCGGCTTGCGTGCTGTGCGGCGACCCCATGCTGTCGTATTTTTCGCCTCAGGCGGGCGGCCTCATGTGCGGCTCATGCGCGTCGAGCGTTCCGGGTGCCGAGTTGGTCTCAACCGGCGAGGTTGCATGGCTTCGCGCCCTCATGTCTATGACGTTCGATGCGCTCATGGCCGAGCGAATCGATCCGCATACAGCCGCGTTTTTGCTGGGGCTTTCGCATGTTTGGGCCGCCACGCACACCGACCAGCGGCTCCGTGCGATGGAATTCATGTTGGGTCGGTGATGATGCGCAGGCGCGCGCCGCTTGTGGTAACATACCGACCTGTTGGTACCTCGACCTTGGATGTTCGCTCCACCGGCGGCTTCCCAGTCCGAGGCGAATAGAGTCGTCCACGGGCGACGCGAAACGAAAGGTGAAACAATGACTGTTTCCAAAGAGCGCAAGGCGGAGCTGACCGCCCAGTTCGGTAACTCCCCGGTCGATACCGGTAACCCCAAGGTTCAGGTCGCCATCCTGTCTGAGCGCATCAAGGAGCTGACCGAGCACATGAAGTCCCACCAGAAGGACTTCCACACCCGTCGTGGCCTGCTCATGCTCGTCGGCCGTCGTCGTCGTCTTCTCTCCTACATCAAGAAGAACGACATCGTCGAGTACCGTGAGCTCATCAAGGCTCTGGGCATCCGCGACAACATCCAGTAAGGATTTGTACATGCTAAGAGCGTCCTGCGCAGCGGGGCGCTCTTTTTGTGTAAGGGCGTGAACAATCACGCTCTGAAGCGTGGCGGGGGCAGGGCGCCCGCGTCACATGAGAAGCCCGCAGGCAAGGGGCCTGTGGGGTAAAGGAGAACAATGACACTCGTATCCAAGACCTTTGAGCTGTACGGCAAGACCTACACCTTCGAGTCTGGCGAGCTTGCCAAGCAGGCCACCGGCGCTTGTCTGGTCAAGCAGGGCGACACCACGATGCTCGACACCGTGGTCGTCTCCAAGGAGCGCAAGAATTACGACTTCTTCCCGCTGACCGTCGACTTCAACGAGAAGATGTACGCTGCCGGCCGTATCCCGGGCGGCTACCTCAAGCGCGAGGGCCGTCCCAGCGAGAAGGCCACGCTCACGGCTCGTATGATCGACCGCCCGATCCGCCCGAGCTTCCCGGACGGCTTCCGCAACGAGGTGCACATCGTCGCCACCTCGCTCGTCGCCGACCAGGTCAACCCCTTCGACGTCATCAACGTCATGGGCGCCTCTTTGGCTATGACGCTCGGCGGCGTGCCCTTCGAGGGTCCGCTTGCCTGCGTGCGCATCGGCCGCAACGTGGAGACCGGCGAGTTTATCGTCAACCCCACCTATGAGGAGCGCGAGAACTCCGATCTGGACCTGGAGCTGGGCGGCTCTGCCGACTTCATCTCGATGGTCGAGGCCGGCGCCGAGGAGATCTCCGAGGACGACATGCTCGCCGCTATGAAGTTTGGTCAGGAGGCCCTCGCTGCCTTCTGCCAGGCTCAAGACGAGTTCGTTGCCGAGTGGGAGCAGGTCAACGGCGCTATCGTCAAGAAGGAGTACCCGCTTGACCAGCCCGTCGAGGAGGTCCAGGAGCGCATCTTCGCCCACTACGACGAGATGGCCGCTGCCCTGCGCGACGCCGACAAGCTTTCCCGCATCGGTAAGGTCGAGGCTCTGAAGGAGTCCATCCGCGCCGAGTTCACCGACGAGGAGCAGGCCGCCTGGGAGCGCGAGATCCCCGTGGCGCTCAAGAAGCTCGAAAAGAAGGCCATGCGCACCATGGTCGTCGAGACCGGCGAGCGCGTCGACGGCCGTGCCGCCGACGAGATCCGTCCCATCATGGTGAAGGACAACTACTTGCCGCTCGTTCATGGCTCCGGCCTGTTCCAGCGTGGTCAGACCCAGGTGCTCTCCGTCCTGTCGCTCGGCATGCTCAACGAGGGCCAGCGTTTGGACACCATCGAGCCCACCGAGGGCAAGCGCTACATGCACCACTACAACTTCCCGCCGTTCTGCACCGGCGAGACCGGCCGCATGGGCAGCCCCAAGCGCCGCGAGATCGGTCACGGCAACCTTGCCGAGCGCGCCCTGCTTCCGGTGCTCCCCGACGAGAACGAGTTCCCCTACGCTATCCGCGTCGTCTCCGAGGTCATGGAGTCCAACGGCTCCTCTTCGATGGCTTCGACCTGCGGCTCCACGCTCGCCCTTATGGATGGCGGCGTGCCCATTAAGCGCCCGGTCTCCGGTATCGCTATGGGCCTGATCCAGGAGGAGGGCAAGACCGTGGTCCTGTCCGACATCCAGGGTCTCGAGGACTTCCTGGGCGACATGGACTTTAAGGTCACCGGCACCACCGAGGGCATCACCGCCCTGCAGATGGACAACAAGGCCACCGGCCTCACCTTCGATATCTTGGCCCGCGCCCTGCAGCAGGCCAAGGAGGGTCGCGCCTTCATCCTGCGGAAGATGCTCGATGTGATCCCCGAGCCGCGTCATACCACGCGCAGCACTGCTCCGCGCATCGTCTCCATCCAGGTTCCGACCGATAAGATCCGCGACGTCATCGGTTCCGGCGGCAAGGTCATTCGCGGCATCCAGGACGAGACCGGCGCTTCGGTCGACATCCAGGAGGACGGTACCGTCTTTGTCGGCGGCACCGGCGAGTCCGTCGATCAGGCCGTCGAGCGCATCAAGCTCATCATCAAGGTTCCCGAGCCGGGCGAGGAGTACACCGGTCGCGTTGTCTCCATCCAGCCGTTCGGCGCTTTCGTGAACCTGCTGCCCGGTAAGGACGGCCTGCTGCATATCTCCCGCGTCGCCAAGGGCCGTGTGGAGAAGGTCGAGGACGTCCTCAACGTGGGTGACGAGGTCAAGGTCGTCGTCATCGAGGTCGACGATCGCGGCAAGATCTCGCTTGATCGTCTCGACAAGCCCGAGGCCCCGGCTCGCGCCGAGGGTGCCTCCGAGGGCGACGGCGAGCACTTCCAGCGTCGTGAGCGTCCGCGTCGCGAGCGCTCCGAGCGCAGCGACCGTCCGCGCCGTCCCGGCGACAACGGAGGCCGCAAGCCCCGCCGTCACCACGACGCCGAGTAACAGCTAGTCATAAGCAGTTCAACAAGGGCGACTCCGGACAGGGGCCGCCCTTTTGCTATTCCCGGCGGGGGCCGCGGGTAAAGTTTCCTGCTCTACAGTCCTGCTCGCGCGGAGAGCACATTAAGTGCTCTCCGGCTCGTGCGGAACTCGCGATAAACTTTACCCGCGGCCCCCGCCGGGAATAGCAAAAGGGCTGGTTAGTACGGGTTGCGATTGTGTTAGACAGTCTATTCGGTCATCAGATATCAACTTGATTAAAGGCTCTGTTAGACCACTATTGACATATAGGTGATACTACCGTGGTATTAAGAAACAAGTAACCACGGTATTGGATTAGGCATGAACGCCGAGGATCTGGACACCACCCTCAAGAAGAATATGGCAAAACTCAGCAAGTTCGAGCGTCGCTGTGCAATCGAGACGGTGCGCGACATCATCCGTTCCGCCATGTACGACGATGCGGCGGG
>CABUTP010000185.1 GCA_902494545.1 uncultured Collinsella sp.
CCGATGATTATTCTGGGACGGGGATTAAAAAATCATTAGGTACACAATGATTTTTTAATCCCCGTCCCAGAATAATCATCTATGGTGACCGACCAGCTAAAAAAGCCCCGTCCCAAATTGGCTACTCTTTGATGCTGGCGATGAGGGCGTTGGCTTTGGTGGCGATGACGTTGTTAATGTCGGTCTGCAGCTCCTCGTAGACCGCTATGGCTCGCTCGCCGGCGGGGGTGAGGGTGGATCCGCGGGCTCCGTCGCGCTCGATGAGCTTGCAGCCCAGCTGTCCTTCAGCCTCATTCACAATGCGCCAGGCCTTGGAATACGCCATGCCCATGCTCTTGGCGGCGCGGTTCAGCGAGTGCTCGCGGGCAATACCCTGCAGCAGCAAGACGCAGCCGTGACCAAACACGCCCGGCAGATCCTTGTCGCACGCTTGAATGACCAGCTTTGCCGTCGTCTTGTACTTCATACGCTCCACGTCTCCCCGCTAAAGTGTTTGCTGGGCAAACGCAAAGCCTGCGTCAAGCCCTCGTGTGCTCTTCTTAAATCATGCATTGTAGCAGTCAAAGTGCGTTAAGATACTTCCCCAGTATTGGGCGCCCAAGGTTGGGCTGGGTCCTACGAGGCCTGCAGCCGACCGGTCGCATGGAAAAAGGAGAAACATGGCTACGTTCTTTCCCGGTGAGTCCCACACGTTTTCGGAGTATCTGCTGGTTCCTGGTTACTCGTCCTCGCAGTGCATCCCCAACAACGTCTCTCTTAAGACGCCGCTGACCCGCTTTAAGCGCGGTGAGAAGCCGGCAATCACCCTGAACATCCCCATGGTTTCCGCCATCATGCAGTCCGTCTCGGGCGTCGACATGGGTGTCGCGCTCGCTACCGAGGGCGGCCTGTCCTTCATCTACGGTTCCCAGAGCGCCGAGTCCGAGGCCGCCAGGGGCAAGGCCGTCAAGGATCACAAGGCCGGCTTCGTTCAGTCCGATTCCACGCTGACCCCCGACATGACCATGGAGCAGGTCATCGAGCTCAAGGATAAGACCGGTCACTCCACCATGCCGGTCACCGACGACGGCACCCCCAAGGGCAAGCTCCTGGGCATCGTCACCAGCCGTGACTATCGCCCCAGCCGCGATGACCACCAGACGAAGGTCTCCGAGTTCATGACCCCGCGTGAGCAGCTCATCGTGGGCGACAAGAACATCAGCCTCAAGGTTGCCAATGACGTCATCTGGGACAATAAGCTCAACGCCCTGCCCATCGTCGACGACAACGATCACCTTATGGGCATCGTCTTCCGCAAGGACTACGACAGCCACAAGACCAACCCCAACGAGCTGCTCGACGGCGATAAGCGCTACATGGTCGGCGCCGGCATCAACACCCGCGACTATGCCGAGCGCGTGCCGCTGCTCATCGAGGCCGGTGCCGATGTCCTGTGCATCGACTCTTCCGAGGGCTTCAGCGAGTGGCAGAAGCGCACCATTGAGTGGATTCGCGCCAACTACGGCGAGGACGTCAAGGTCGGTGCCGGTAACGTCGTCGATGCCGAGGGCTTCCGCTTCCTAGCCGACTGCGGTGCCGACTTCATCAAGGTCGGTATCGGCGGCGGTTCCATCTGCATTACCCGCGAGACCAAGGGCATCGGCCGCGGTCAGGCCACCGCGCTGATCGACGTCTGCCGCGCTCGCGACGAGTACTACGAGGAGACCGGCGTCTACGTGCCCGTGTGCTCCGATGGCGGTATCGTCTACGACTACCACATGACGCTCGCCCTTGCCATGGGTGCCGACTTTATGATGCTGGGCCGCTACTTCGCCCGCTTTGACGAGAGCCCGACCGAGCGCGTCAACGTCAACGGCCAGTACATGAAGGAGTACTGGGGCGAGGGTTCCGCGCGTGCCCGCAACTGGCAGCGCTACGACCTGGGCGGCGCCGCGAAGCTCAGCTTCGTCGAGGGCGTCGACTCCTACGTCCCGTACGCCGGCTCCCTCAAGGACGGCGTGGGCGGCACGCTTTACAAGGTCAAGTCCACGATGTGCAACTGCGGTGCCCTCTCGATCCCCGAGCTCCAGGAAAAGGCACGCCTAACGCTGGTCAGCTCGACCTCCATCGTCGAAGGCGGTGCCCACGATGTAGTCGTGAAGGATTCCCAGCAGTCCGTATCTTACCGATAAGGTAAGAGCCTCACATAAAGGTTGAGTTTCAACCACGTTATTTAGATAAAGCGAGATGCCTGCAAGTCGCAGGCATCTCGCTTGTCGTATTTGCTATCATCATGCGAGTTAACGATGTGGCGGGGCGCTCTTACCTTTGCTCGCTGCAAGTTCCGCACGCAAAGAAGAGCACTAAATGTGCTCTTCGTCTTGCGCAGGACTGTCCGCAGCAGCGAGTAAAGGTAAGAGCGCCCCGCCCCAACCGAGATAACAAAGGAGCTGATATGTGCGATTGCACAGATCATAAGGACGAGATCCCTGTCTACGACGCGCAGGCCATTGAGTCCAAGTGGATGAAGGCCTGGGAGGACTCTAACCTCTTTGCCGTCGACACCGACGACAGTAAGCCCAAGAAGTACGTG
This sequence comes from uncultured Collinsella sp., assembly GCA_902494545.1. Lineage (GTDB taxonomy): Bacteria > Actinomycetota > Coriobacteriia > Coriobacteriales > Coriobacteriaceae > Collinsella. Next base: position 2,573 of record CABUTP010000185.1, read on the forward strand.
CTCGAGATGTTCCCGTATCCGTCGGGCGACCTGCACATGGGCCACGCGCGCAACTACACCATCGGCGATGCCATGGCCCGTCAGGCCCGCATGCGCGGCTTTGACGTGCTGCACCCCATCGGCTTCGATGCCTTTGGCCTGCCCGCCGAGAACGCCGCCATCAAGCACAACACGCAGGCTGCCGCCTGGACGTATAAGAACATGGATCAGGCGCTTTCCACGATGAAGCGCATGGGCTTCTCCTACGATCTGGATCGCATGGTTAAGACCTGCAGCCCCGACTATTACCGCTGGGGCCAGTGGATTTTTGAGAAGATGTGGGAAAAGGGCCTGGTCTACCGCAAGAAGAACCCGGTCAACTGGTGCCCCACCTGCAAGACCGTTCTGGCCAACGAGCAGGTCACCGAGGGTAAGTGCTGGCGTTGCGGCACCGAGCCCGAGAAGCGCGACCTTGAGCAGTGGTACTACAAGATTACCGAGTACTCTCAGGAGCTGCTCGACGACCTGGAGAAGCTCCCCGGCTGGCCCGAGCGCGTCAAGCAGATGCAGGCCAACTGGATCGGCCGCTCCGAGGGCGCCGAGGTCGACTTTACCCTGTGCGACCAGGACGGCGAGCCCATCGAGGGCGATGAGGGCAAGATCACCGTCTTCACCACGCGAGCCGATACGCTCTTTGGCGTTTCCTTCTTTGTCCTGGCTCCCGAGTACGCCGGCCTGCACGAGCTCGTCGAGGGCACGGAGTACGAGGAGGCCGTCACCAAGATCGTCGAGGACTCCAAACACATCTCTGCCGTCGAGCGTGCCCAGGGCACCCTCGAGAAGCACGGCGCCTTTACCGGCCGCTATGTGGTGAACCCCGTCAACGGCGAGAAGGTCCCCGTGTGGGTTGCCGATTATGTCGTGGCCGACTACGGCACCGGCGCCGTCATGGCCGTTCCCTGCGGCGACCAGCGCGACTTTGAGTTCGCCCGCAAGTATGACCTGCCTATTGTGCCAATCATCCTGGACGATGACGACCGTGCTGCCGTCGAGGCCAGCGGCGAGACCATCGATACCTTCCATGCCGAGACCGTCGACTGGGATTGCGCCCTCGCTGCCGAGGGC
>CABUTP010000186.1 GCA_902494545.1 uncultured Collinsella sp.
CCGCATTACCGTGAGGTCCTCTGGCTCGCCTCCACCGTCGTTTCGAAGGGCTGGTCCATGTCAGACGGCACCGCCCAGTTCCGCCCCTTCAAGGTGGTGAAGCGCGCCGACATGGCCGCCTTCCTGCACCGCATGTCCGACAAGGGGCTCGTGGGGTAGGGGCTGTCCCCAAATAGCGTCACGAAAGGGGCCGACCCGTTTTGATTAACGGTGCGGCCCCTTTTCGTTTTGAGCATGTTGCAACTGGTGGCATCCTGATAAACCTATAAAAACAAAATATGGTAGTTGACTCGATTTTCCGAATTGTCGATATGTTGATTGTAGCTATCTGAATCCTTGCTTTTCCTTTCGCTTGCGAGCAAGAATACGACAATGGCCAGGAATAGGAGGGCAGCATTGTCGAAGAACTTCGAACCTAAGAACATCATCGTTACGGGCGGCTGCGGCTTCATCGGCAGCAACTTCGTACACTACGTGGTCAACAACCACCCCGGGGTGCACGTCACCGTCCTGGACAAGCTGACCTACGCCGGCAACCCCGAGAACATCTCCGGGCTGCCCGCCGACCGCGTGGAGCTCGTCGTGGGCGACATCTGCGACGCCGAGCTTCTAGATAAGCTCGTCCCCGGCCACGACGCGATCGTGCACTACGCCGCCGAGAGCCACAACGACAACTCCATCGACGACCCCGCGCCGTTCCTGCGCACCAACGTGGAGGGCACCTTCTGCCTGCTGCAGGCCGCCCGCAAGTTCGGCGTGCGCTACCACCACGTCTCCACCGACGAGGTCTACGGCGACCTCGCGCTGGACGACCCCGCGCGCTTCACCGAGGAGACCCCGTACCGCCCCAGCTCCCCCTACAGCTCCACCAAGGCGGCCTCCGACCACCTGGTGCGCGCCTGGCACCGCACCTTCGGCGTGAGGGCGACCATCTCCAACTGCTCCAACAACTACGGCCCCTACCAGCACGTGGAGAAGTTCATCCCGCGCCAGATCACCAACATCCTGGACGGCGTGCGCCCCAAGCTCTACGGCGACGGCCGCAACGTGCGCGACTGGATCCACGCCGACGACCACTCGAGCGCCGTGTGGACTATCCTCACCCGCGGCGAGATGGGCGAGATTTACCTCATCGGCGCTGACGGCGAGAAGTCCAACATCGACGTGCTGCGCGCGATCCTGGAGCGCATGGGGAAGCCCGCGGACGACTTCGACTGGGTGTGCGACCGCCCTGGCCACGACCGCCGCTACGCCATCGACTCCACGAAGCTCCGCCGCGAGCTGGGCTGGCAGCCCAAGCACACGGACTTCTCCGAGGGCCTTGACCAGACCATCGCCTGGTACACCGAGAACCGCGCCTGGTGGGAGCCCGTCAAGGCCGCTACCGAGGCATGGTATAGGGCCCTGGGACAGTAGTGGGTTGTCTGGTAATTTGGGTTCAGGTCGAATGACGCTACTTGCGATTTGCTCGCCTTGGTATCCTTGTTCAGAAAAGAACGCGGCTTGGTGCGTGATGTGCTTCGCCGCCGTGTCCCTGAAAGGTCGTCCTGCATGAAATCCGACGCTTCCGCGCTCGTTTCCGTCATCATCCCCGTATGCAACGTGGAGAAGTACCTTGCTCAGTGTTTGGAGAGCATTTGCTCGCAGACGCACCGCGAGTTGGAGGTCATCTGCTTAAACGATGGCTCGAAGGACGGCTCCCTCGCCATTTTGCGCGAGTTCGAGGCGCGCGATTCGCGCGTGATCGTTGTCGATAAGCCTAACGAGGGCTACGGTGCCACGTGTAATCGCGGCCTTGAGATGGCCCGCGGCGAGTGGATTTCCGTTATTGAGCCGGACGACTGGATCGACCCGGCCATGTACGAGTGCATGCTCGGCCGCGCCGCGCTGGTGGACGTCCCCGTGGATATTGTAAAGTGCCCTTGGATCGATGTGCACGATTGGGACGACCCGGACACGCAGTACGAGCAGCAGTGCGTATTGGCGCATCGCCTGCCCAACACCACGCGTCCCGTGACCCTGGCCGACCTGCCCATTATGGTTGAACAGCACCCCAGCATCTGGAGCGCCATCTACCGTCGCGACTTCTTGAACGAGTGCGGTATCCGCTTTGTGCCGTACCCGGGCGCTGGTTGGGCGGACAACCCGTTCCTCATCGAGGCGTTCTGCCAGGCCAAGGCCATCATGACGTTCGACGAGACCTTCTACCACTACCGCTACGATTTGCCCGGCGCTACGTACAACCACAAGAAGGACGCGGCCGTTGCTCTGCCCTTCGACCGCTGGTGCGACATGACGGACATCCTCGAGCGCCTGCACGTGACCGACCGCGGTATCCTTGAGGCGCACTACATGCGCGGCTTCAACTACATCCACGGTGGAATCGTGGACGATGGCTGGGAGAACCCCATCGTGCAGGACGGCACACGCTGCGTGTTCTCGCGCATGGATACCGACATCGTGCTCGGGCACCCCAAGCTCTCGCCCAAGCGCAAGCGCTTCTACCTGAAGCAGATGGGCATTACCGGCCGCCGCGTGCCAGTGTGGCCGCGCGTGAAGTACTTTGCGAGCGAGGCCCACTTCCTTGTGAAGAGCAATGGCGTTCGCGGCCTGCTGCGCAAGGTCGGTGGTTTCGCGAAAGGCAAGGTCGTCGCCGCCCGCCGAGCCAAGGAGAACGCAATGGGGTAGGGGCCCTCTCGCTTTTTAGAAACGTATGCGCTCACGGTGAAAGGCTGTTTTCTCATAGGTGCCATGTGCGCACCCGACTTTTCTGATTGTATGCAGCTCGTCGAGGCGAGAAATCGCGCAAGCGCCCCTGTGTTATCATACGTTGTTCGGCAAGGGCGGCATCTACCGCTAATGTGCAATCAATAGGGAGGCGTCGTCGGTGTCCTCACAGACTCTCGCAACGCAGTTCAACTAACATGTCCGGCGTGTGCGACGAGGCGGCCGCGAGTGAGCGCCGCCCCTTCTTTTCCATAATCATGCCCTGCTATGGCGTGGCGGCCTACCTGCCCGATGCCATAGCGCGCGTCCGTGCTCAAACGTGTGCGGACTGGGAGCTCATCTGCGTTGACGATGCCTCTCCCGATAACGTGGCTAAGATCGTGGAGGTGGCCACTGTAGAAGACGCGCGCATTCGTCTTGTTCGCCACGAGGAGAACCAAGGTCTGTCCTGCGCGCGCAATACCGGCATCGCTGCGGCGCGCGGCTCTTACGTATGGATGCCCGATCCGGATGATGCGTACGCTTCCGACCTGCTCGAGCGCTGTGCCGAGAAGATCCGTTCCCAGGCCGATGCGGGGGCCAGGACCGACGTCGTAGTGTTCGGACTTACCGAGGAGCTCCTCGATGCGGATGGTTCCGTATGCGATGCGCACGACATTGTGCCGGCGCTTGACGGGACTTTTTCGGGCTCCGATGCGCACGCGCAGGTCCTCGACCTCGAGGACCGTACGCTTCTGGGCTATGCGTGGAACAAGGTCTACCGTGCGGAGGTGCTGGACGGTATCGCGTTCGAGACCGTCCCCCTCATCGAGGACGTCGTCTTCAACGTTGCGGTCTTTAATCGCGTTGAGAACCTCGCACTCGTGGCGCGTCCCTTGTACCGCTATGAGAAGCGCGTGGCTGCCAACCTGACGGCCAAATTTGTGCCCGAGTACTACGAG
>CABUTP010000187.1 GCA_902494545.1 uncultured Collinsella sp.
GAGTTCGACATCATGTACGGCACGGGCATCTCTAAGGAGGGCTCGATTCTGGACATGGCCGTCGAGTGCGGTATCTGCAAAAAGATGGGCTCTTGGTTTGCTTACGGTGAGGACAAGCTCGGTAATGGTCGCGAGGCCGCTAAGGCCTTCCTGCGCGAACACCCCGATTGTGCTGACGAGATCGAGCATAAGGTTCGCCTCGCCTGCGGCCTTGAATTTGATGACGATGCTCCGTCCGAGGTCGAGCTGACCGATCAGCCCGAAACTGAGGAGTTCGATGAGCTTTACGCCATCGATGGCTCCGCGATGCTCGATGATGACGACGAGTAGCGGATGCCCTCATGTCGTATACGGTGACCGAGGCCACGGTCGTCTTTCCCGATAAGAAGGCGGCCTCCTCGTTCTCGAGTGGGTATGCATCAAAAAAGCCTTGTGCACATATCGACTGTGAGCTCGAGGGCGGTTTTGAACGAACCATCTGGATTCCTGTTCGTGTTGCGCGCCTGTTTCTTAAAAATCGTCCCGATCTTCCCTGCGATTGGGATGAGTTTCGCGAAGCGGTACAGCTCATTGAGCGTAAATGCGCGCTTACCATGGTGACTGAGATGCTGTCGCGCCGCGACCATGCCACGGGTGAGGTCCGTGACAAGCTGGCTCGTTACGGATTTCGCCAGCCCGCAATTGATTTTGCCGTCCAGCGTGCCACTGAGTATCGCTTTTTAGATGAGAACCGCTTTTGCTCGTACTTTATCGAGGAACGCAAACGACGCGGCTGGGGACAGCGCAAGATTGAGACCGAGCTCAAGCGCCGCCATGTCGTACTCGATGATATCCCCGGCTATCCCGAGGATTATTTTGCCGTTGAGGACGACTTGGCTCGCGCGTCGGCTTTACTCGCGAAGCGTCGCGTTCCCGAGACACGTGGATTCGAAAAACTCGTCCGGTTTTTGATGGGTAAGGGCTTTTCGTACCACATCGCCGCCGATGCCGTTAAGGCGCGTCTCGATGCCGAACGTGAGGAATGTGCAGTTTAGACACATGTGTTTTGCGCACCTGCCGTTCACCGCCTTTTAGCCGCCGTGCTGGGTCCATTTATTTGACAGTTGTTGCGGTTCAACGTACGATAAACACTGTCATTTGCTTTGTGATATGTGCTCATCTTTGATGAGTTTGTTTATATGTTTATCTGTATCCGACCCGCATAAGCTGCGCCCATATTACTCAAATGTCGCGAGCCGTTCGTAAGGACGGTTCGCTTTGTTGTGTAACGAATCCATAAAAAGGAGTGAGCATGCCTATCATCGCAGCGCTCGTTGGCATTGTTTTGGGTGCCATCGCCGCCATTGCCTACATGCGCACCGCCAAGCAGGGTAGTCTTCACGAGGCCGACGAAAAGATCCAGTCGGCACACGCACAGGCTGAGTCCCTGATCGGTGATGCAAAGCGTCAGGCCGAGACCCTCAAAAAAGAGGCTCTGCTTGAGGCAAAGGAAGAGATCATCAAGAATAAGCAGGCTGCCGAGGCCGAGGACAAGCAGCGTAAGAGCGAGATTCGTACGCTCGAGAACCGTGTGATGCAGCGCGAGGAGTCCCTCGATCGCCGCAACGATGCCCTCGACAAGCGTGAACATCAGCTGTCCAGCCAAGCTGGCCAGGTCGAGAAGCGCTCCCGTGAGCTTGAGGAGCTCTGCGCCAAGCAGACCTCGGAGCTCGAGCGCATCGCCGACCTGACCCGCGAGGACGCTCACAAGGAGCTCCTCGACAAGGTTCGTGGCGAGGTTACCCACGAGGCTGCTACCATCATCCGTGAGTCCGAGCAGCAGGTTCGCGCCGAGTGCCACAAGACCGCTCAGGAGATCTTGTCCCTGGCGATTCAGCGCTGCGCCGCCGACCACACCGCCGAGGTTACCGTGACCTCCGTGCATATTCCGTCTGACGACCTGAAGGGTCGCATCATCGGCCGCGAGGGTCGCAACATCCGCACCTTCGAGCAGGTTTCCGGCGTCAACCTCGTGATCGATGATACGCCCGAGACCGTCGTGCTTTCGAGCTTCGATCCGGTCCGTCGCGAGACCGCCCGCGTCGCCCTCGAGAACCTTATTGCTGACGGCCGCATTCATCCTGCCCGTATCGAGGAGATGTATCACAAGGCCGCCGACTTGGTTCAGCAGCGCGTGCGCGAGGCTGGCGAACAGGCTGCCTTCGATACCGGTATCCACGATCTGCACCCCGAGATCATTAAGACCCTGGGTGCTCTGCGCTATCGCACCTCGTTTGGTCAGAACGTGCTCCAGCATTCCCTCGAGGTTTCCGACCTGTGCGGCGTGATGGCTTCCGAGCTTGGCCTGGACGTTGTGACCGCCAAGCGTGCCGGCCTGCTGCACGATCTTGGCAAGGCTATCGACCATGACGTCGAGGGTCCGCATGCCGTTATCGGCGCCGAGCTCGCCCGTCGCTATGGCGAGAAGCCCGTTATCGTTCACGCTATCGAGGCTCACCACGCCGACGTCGACCCCAACACGGTGCTCGATGTCCTGGTACAGGCCGCCGATGCTGTCTCTGCCTCTCGCCCCGGTGCCCGTCGCGAGTCTGCCGAGAACTACATCAAGCGTCTTGAGAAGCTCGAGGAGATTGCCAACTCCCATGACGGCGTCGAGCGTACCTATGCCATGCAGGCTGGTCGCGAGGTTCATGTCATGGTTCAGCCGGACAAGATTTCCGACGCTCAGTCCACGGTCTTGGCTCATGACATCGCCCATCAGATCGAGGAAGAGATGGAGTATCCCGGTCAGGTGCGCGTCGTCGTGATTCGCGAGAGCCGCGCTGTCGATTTCGCTAAATAACATGAGCGACGCGAACGAGCTCATCTCATTTATCGCGTCGATGTCGGGGGAGGGCAACCTTCGCGTCGAGGAGAACCTTGGCGAGGGGTATGTCCGCCTCCGCGTTTCGGAGGCCGAGCGGCGCCAGGCAAAGCACGACATTCAGCATGTCGAGGATATTGTTATCGAAATGCTGCGCAACGCACGTGATGCCGGCGCCGACAAGGTCTATCTCGCCACGACCAAGGAAGATGGCGTCCGTACGCTTGTCTTTCTGGATAACGGCTCGGGCGTGCCGCAGGATATGCAGGAGCGCATCTTCGATGCCCGCGTTACCTCCAAGCTCGAGAGCATGAAGATGGATTGTTGGGGCGTTCACGGTCGAGGCATGGCATTGTTCTCGATTAAGCAGAACACCGACGAGGCACGCGTTGTCGCGTCGGATGTTGACCTTGGCTCGGTCTTTAAGGTGAGCGTCGCTACCGACCGCCTTGGCGAGCGCGCCGACCAGTCCAGCTGGCCTCAGGCCGTGAAGGACGAGGACGGTCACTATGTCTGCGCCCGTGGCCCTCACAACATCATTCGCGCCGCATGCGAGTTTGCCCTCGAGGAGCTGCGCGCTTGTGATGTCTATCTGGGGTCTCCGTCCGAGATCGCCGCGACGCTGCATGCGCAGGCCTCCAGTCGTCTCGATGCTTCTCGTCTTCTGTTTATCGACGACGAAGCCGAGCTTCCCGTGGTCGATCGTCTGGGTCTTGCTTCGGATGCGGAAGACTTTATCCGTATCTGTTCGGGTTTGGGCCTTGAGATGTCCGAGCGTACGGCGCATCGTATC
>CABUTP010000188.1 GCA_902494545.1 uncultured Collinsella sp.
CATCTCCAAGCGCTCCACGCTGCAGTTCTACGATGCCAAGGCCGGCACGTTCCTCAACGGCCGCCAAGTGATCGGCCGCTGCCCCATCCAGGGCTGCAAGTCCGAGAAGGCTTATGCCGACGAGTGCGACCTGGGTCACCAGTTTGAGCCCGAGGAGCTCATCGCGCCCAAGAGCCAGCTCACCGGCGAGGTGCCCGAGCTGCGCCCGGTCGACAACCTCTACTTCGACCTGCCGGCCTACCTCGACTTTATGAAGACCTACACCGCCAAGCTCGCCCAGAACCCGCAGGTTCGCTCCGTGGTCTCCAAGACCATGGAGGAGTGGCTGCTGCCGGCACAGCTCTACATCCAGAACAAGTTCCGCGAGGCCTTCGACGCCGTCGAGGATCAACTGCCCGAGCACACCGTGCTGGAGCCCGAGGGCAACAAGAGCAGCTTTACCGTCACCTTCCCCAGCTGGAAGGAGCGCGACGACGCCCACGCGGTGCTCGCCAACGGCGGCGTGCGCTTCCGCAGCGGCAAGGCGCTCGTGCCCTTCCGCATCACCGGCAACATCGACTGGGGCGTTCCGGTGCCCGAGGTCGACGGCGTGAACGACGTCACCTGCTGGTGCTGGCCCGAGAGCCTGTGGGCGCCCATCAGCTACACCCGCACCGTGCTCGCACGCGATGCCAAGGCCGCCGGCGTGACCGAGGGCGTCGCAGCCCAGGATGCCGCCCTCATGGGCGAGCCCGCCGCCGATTCCACGCAGGTCCCCGCGCCCACCTACCAGCACAGCTCGCTCGACTGGCGCGACTGGTGGTGCTCTGACGACGCTCAGATCTACCAGTTCATCGGCCAGGACAACATCTACTTCTACTGCATCGCGCAGACCGCCATGTGGGAGGCCCTGGGCTGGGACCTTACTCAGAGCACCGTCAGCGCCTGCTACCACCTGCTCTACATGGGCAAAAAGGCAAGCTCGTCCTCGCAGACGCCTCCCCCGCCGGCAGACGACCTGCTCAACCACTACACCTGCGAGCAGATGCGCGCGCATTGGCTGTCGCTCGGCCTGTCCGAGAAGCCGGTGAGCTTTAGCCCCAAGGCATACGACACCCGCGTGACCGGCAAGGGCAAGGACGGCAACGAGGTGCGCGCCTGCGACGACAAGCGCGTCATCGATCCGGCCCTTAAGGAGAGCGCCCTTTTGACCGGCGTCTTCAACCGCCTGGCCCGCAGCTGCTTCTACGGCGTCGCCGTCAAGGAGGGCGACGAGAGCCCCTATCGCAATGGCTGCATCCCCGCCGGTGCCGCCTCCGACACCGTGGTCGAGGCTGCCCAGCAGGCAGCTCTCGCCTTTGAGCAGGCCATGTACAAGTTCGAGACGCACCGCGCGCTCGCCGTGTGCGACGACTACCTGCGTGCCGCCAACAAGCGCTGGAGCGACGCCTCCAAGGCCGCCAACAAGCTCGAAGGTGAGCCGGCAAACGCCGCAATGACACAGGCCCTCGTCGACGCCTTTACCGAGCTGCGCGTGGCAACCGTGCTCATGCACGGCATCGTCCCGGCCGGCTGCGAGCTCATCTGCGAGTACTTCGACGTCGATCCGGTCGCCTTCTTTAGCTGGGATAACATCTTTGCCTCCACGGACGAGTTTGTGGAGAGCCTGGGTGAGAAGCCCGGCAAGCACCGCGTAAAGCCGCTGCCCCCGCGCTTCGACTTCTTCAGCAAGCACGAGAGCCAGTACTAAAGCACGCCAGCAGTGGCGTGCCTGGAAAGTAGTCAATTTGGGACGGGAAGGAAAAACGGATGTCCAAGCCGCGTCGTCGTAAGCAGAAAAAGCAGGTTAAGCCCGAGCTCAAGCTCAGGCAGTTTGCCGCCACCGAGCTTTCCGACCAGCTTGCCGCCCTTCCCTGCGCCACCGACCTGCCGCGCTTTATGGTCGACACGGTCGCCGGCGCCTATGCCCCCACCGATGCCGAGCTCATGATCGAAGGCTTTGGCGCTGCGGCCACACGCCCGGTCACGCTGCGCGCCAACACGCTCAAGGCGACTGCCGAAGACATCGCCGCCGCACTCGACGAGGCCGGCATCGCGCACCAAACCGTTACCTGGTATCCGGACGCCTTCATCCTGCCCGAGGCCCAGGTTTCCGACCTGTGGGACCTCGACATCTACCGCGACGGCAAGATCTATCTGCAGAGCCTGTCATCCATGATGCCGCCGTTGGTCCTGGGCGCCCAGGCAGGCGAGGACATCCTGGACATGTGCGCGGCCCCCGGCGGCAAGACGACGCAGATCGCCGCCCTCACCCAGGGCCAGGCACACCTCACAGCCTGCGAGATGAGCATTCCCCGCGCCGAAAAGCTCGAGGCCAACCTCCACCGCCAAGGCGCCAAAAACGTGCCCGTCATGCGCTTTGACGCACGCGAGCTCGACGAGTTCTTCCGCTTTGACCGTATCCTGCTCGACGCCCCCTGCACCGGCACGGGCACCGTCATCAGCGGCAACGAAAAGAGCTTGCGCGGCCTCACCGAGCAGCTGCTCGTCAAGTGCGCCCGATCGCAGCGCGCGCTTCTGGACCGCGCCATGGGGGCCCTCAAACCGGGCGGCACGCTCGTCTATTCGACGTGTTCGATCTTGCCGCAGGAAAACGAGGATGCCCTGCAAGAGGCCCTCGACAAGCACATGGACTGCGAGCTCATCCCCCTCGACGGCACGCCGAGCGAAAGTGAAGCACGTCGCGCCCAGGATACCGGCGAAGCGCCGCGCGTCGAGAGCAACGCCCTCACCGAGGCCATCGCCGCCGGCCACGTCTCGTCCGTCGCCAACGGAATGCCCGGCACGCTGACCATTCCGCCCAGCCGCGACTTTGAGGGCTTCTATATCGCCCTGATCCGAAAACGCAGCTAGCGCACGGATTCAAAACTCAACAAACTATCTCTGTGCGCGCTTGTCCTGCTGGTCACGGTGTGCTTAAGCGCCTCGCGTTCCTTGCGCTCGGCTCTTTTGCCCTTAATGGCCGTGACAACCAAGTAGATGACCGCGGCGGCTACGATTGCGCCCACACACAGGCCAATCGAGCCCAACATTGCTGTGAATTCCATACCGCGTCACCTCTCTTTTAAACGGGACATTCAAGATAGCACCTCAATACCCGCCACCACAGCTCCTTCACGTTCGCCGGCCCTTCGGTCTAACGGATGGCGCGGCGGGGAAAAATCAACTCGTCAAACGATTTAGCAAGCACAACGCTGCCGGCACCCTGCCGGCCGCCATCGCATAGAATCGAGCCTCCATGGATACTCTCAACGATTTGAACGAGCGCGTCGACGCCTTTGTCGGCACCAGCTCCTTCGACACGCCTGCCGCGACAAACGACCAAGCTCCCATCGATGTTCCCGCCGAGGTTCACGAGGACATCGTCGCCTCGGTCGACTTCTCCGAGGTTGAGCTTGCAGACGAATTTACTGAGCCCCAGGTGGCCGTAACTCCCAACGGCCTTTTGCCCATGGAGCCGCTGCCCATCGACGGGCGTCTGCGCAAGGCAGCCCTCCGTATGCCCGATGAGATCGAGGAGGCCAGCGGCTTTACGCTCTTTGGCCGCCGCATCAAATCGCTCATCTACACCACCGACGTGGCGGTCATCCGCAACTCCAATGCCGAC
>CABUTP010000189.1 GCA_902494545.1 uncultured Collinsella sp.
CATGGTGGTCGCGGCCGACCTGATGGCCCAGGCCGAGCACGATCCGCTGGCAGCCTGCTATCTGGTGACCTGCGACGAGCAGTTTGCGCGCGAGGTCGAGGCAGGCATCGATATCCTGGTGGCGCAGTCGCCGCGTGCCGAGATCACGCGTGCTTCGCTCGACAATGAGGGCACCATCGTGGTGGCCGCCGACATGGCCGCTGCCGTCGAGGCCGTGAACACCGTGGCGCCCGAGCACCTGGAGCTGCACTGCAAGGATGCGATGGGCCTGCTTGGCGGCATTTGCAACGCCGGCGCCATCTTTGTGGGCGCTTGGAGCTCCGAGCCGCTCGGCGATTATGTTGCCGGCCCCAACCACACGCTGCCGACCGGCGGCACGGCCATGTTCTCCAACCCGCTTTCGGTCGAAGAGTTCGTTAAGCGCTCGAGCGTCATTTGCTATACGCCCGAGGGTCTGCTCTCCGACGCTCCCGCTACGCAGCGCCTGGCCGAGGCCGAGGGCCTGTGGGCGCACGCGCTCTCTGCCGCCCTGCGTCGTCGCGTGCTGGAGCAGGGCGAGGATGCCGTGAGTGCCGAGTCGTTGGCTGCGGCCGACCTGACCAAGGTCGCCTGGCCGGGTGATACGACCGCGACGGTCACCGAGGGCGTGGACCTGGCGGCTGCAGGCTCGGATGGCGCTGGCGCGACCGGCGGGGAGGCCTAATATGGCCGAGCTGACGCCCCGCATGAAGGAGCTCGTCCAGCCTTACCTGGCCGGTATTGAGCCCTACGATCCCAACTTTACGCCCACGCGCATCAATCTTTCGGCCAACGAGAACACCTATCCCGTGCCCGCTGGCGTGCGCAAGGCGGTTGATGCGGCCTTGGCTGCTACGCCGCTCAACCGCTATCCCGACCCCATGTCCAACGACCTACGCGATGAGCTTGCTGCCTGGCATGGCGTGGCGCGTGAGAACATCTGCGTGGGAAACGGCGGCGACGAGCTGCTCTATAACTACCTGCTGGCGTTTGGCGGCGCGGGACGGACCCTGCTCAACTGCCCGCCGTGCTTTAGTGAGTATGCGTTCTTTGCGTCGCTTTGTCAGACTGAGGTGCGCGATGTGTGGCGCGACCCGGCGACCTTTGAACTCGACCAGGCGGCGGTGCTTGCGGCGGCGCCCGAGTGCAATCTGGCGATCGTGACCTCGCCCAACAATCCCACGGGCGACGTGGCGCCGCTCGACTTTGTCGCGGCGCTGTGCGATGCGTGCCCCGGCATGGTCATGGTCGACGAGGCCTACGTTGAGTTTGCCGACGATTCGTTTGGCGCGGCAACCACGGCGCAGGGGCTTATCGCCGAGCATCCCAACCTGGTGATTCTGCATACGCTGTCCAAGGCGTTTGGCGCTGCCGGCACGCGTCTGGGCTATGTGATCGCGGCACCCGAGGTCATCGATGTGTTTGCGGCGATTCGCCAAATCTACTCGGTTAACGTGCTGAGCCAGGCCGCCGCGCTTGCCTGCGTGCGTGCCCGCGATGCGTACGCGCCCGTAGTGGCACAGGTTGCATCCGAGCGCGAGCGCGAGCTGTGCGCCCTACGCGCAATGGCTGCCGAGGGTCTGACCGTGGAGGCGTGGCCGAGCGCGGCGAACTTTGTGCTCGTGCGCACGCCGCATGCCACGCGCGTGCGCGAGCGTCTGCGCGACGAGTATTCGATTTTGGTGCGCGACTTTAGCTACGCGCCGGGACTCGCGGACTGCCTACGCATTACCGTGGGTACCCCGCAGGAAAACGACGAGGTGCTGGCTGCGTTTGCCGCGCTGGTGAAGGAGGAGATGTAGATGGACCGCTATGCCGAGGTGACCCGCAAGACGGGCGAGACCGACATTGTCGTAAAGCTCGACCTGGACGGAAGCGGCGTGTGCGATATCTCGACCGGCGTGCCGTTTTTCGACCACATGCTCAACGCTTTTGGCCGCCATGGTCTGTTCGATCTGACGGTGCACGCGGTGGGCGACGTGGAGGTCGATGCGCACCACACCGTCGAGGACACGGGTATCGTGCTGGGCGAGGCGTTTTGCCAAGCGCTGGGCGACAAGGCGGGCATTACGCGCTTTGCCGACGCGGCGATTGCCATGGACGAGACGCTTGTGATGGCTGCTGTTGATATTTCGGGCCGCGGACAGGCCTACTGCGAGCTGCCCGTGCCGACCGAGCGCGTGGGCAGCTTCGATACCGAGCTGGCCGTCGAGTTCTTCTACGCCTTTGCGCGCGACGCCAAGCTCACGCTGCACGTGCGCGAGCTGGCGGGCAGCAACTCGCATCACATTATCGAGGCCGCCTTTAAGGCCGTGGGCCGCACGATGCGCCATGCCTGTGAGCTGGATCCCCGCGTGCATGGCGTCCCCAGCACCAAGGGTTCACTGTAACCTGCCAAAAAAGGGACAGGTTTTGAATGGGGAAAAGGAGGGCCGCGTGGGCGAACCGAAGATCGTGGTGGTCGACTACCACAAGGGCAACTTGTCGAGCGTCGTGCGCGGGCTTGCACGCGCCGGTGCCGCCGCCTGCACCTCGGACAATCCGGAGCAGATCCGCAACGCCGACGGCCTGGTCATTCCGGGCGTGGGTGCGTTCTATGACGCGATTGCCTTTATGCGCCAGAGCGGCGAGGAGACGGCCGTGCTCGATGCCGTCGCCGCTGGAACTCCGCTGCTCGGCATCTGCCTGGGCCTTCAGCTGTTTTTTGAGCGCGGCGACGAGGGCGTGCCGGCGGACGAGGGCGCGGTCGCGGACGGAAACGCTCCCGAGCAGGCTGGCGGTCCCTGGGTCGATGGCCTGGGTATTATGCGCGGCTCGTGCACGCGCCTGGAGTCGAGCCGCCTGAAGGTGCCGCACGTGGGCTGGGACCAGGTGCACATGACGTCCGCCGGTGCGGCTGATCCGCTGCTTGCCGGTTTTGCCGAGGGCGCCAACATGTACTTCACCCACAGCTACGCGGTGGCCGACGATGCCGATGCCGCCGATGTGCTGGCGCGCACGCACTATACGCGGAGCTTCCCGTGCATCGTGCGCCACGGCAACGTGTGGGGCTGCCAGTTCCATCCCGAGAAATCCTCCGCGCTGGGTCAGCGCATCCTTAAGAACTTCGTCAACATCGTCGAGGAGGCCGGCCGATGATCCTGTTTCCCGCAATCGATCTGATCGGCGGCAAGGTCGTGCGCCTGGAGCGCGGTGACCGCAGCCGCTGCAAGGTATATTCCGACGACCCCGTGGCAGTCGCCCGCTCATTTGCCGAGCAGGGTGCGAGCTGGGTGCACGTCGTCGACCTGTCCGCTGCCTTTGGCGAGGACGAGGACACGTGCGCTGCCAACTCGGCGGCGATTAAGGGCATCTGCGGCATCGACGGTCTGTCTGTGGACGTGGGCGGCGGCGTTCGCTCGCTTGCACGCATCGACGAGCTGGCCGGCTACGGCGCATGCCGTATCGCGCTGGGCACGGTGCTCGTGACCGAGCCGGGTTTTGCCGAGGTGGCGGCCCGCGGCTTTGGCGAGCTGCTCGTGGCCGACATCGCCGCTCGCGACGGCCAGGTCAGGGTGAACGGCTGGCGTGACGGCGCGGGCGTGGCGCTCGACG
>CABUTP010000190.1 GCA_902494545.1 uncultured Collinsella sp.
AGACGCTCGGCAAGCTCCTTATCGGCAAAGATGCGCTTGACGGCGCTCTGGGCGTCGTCAAAGTTGCCGCGGATGCCGCAGACGGCGACGTTGCCGCCCTCCTGCGTGGACATCTGCAGGTTCTGGACGCGGCTGACTTTGCCCTCGGGGTAAAAGACGGTGATGCCCGTGCCCGGAGCGTCGGCAAAACCGGCGAGTGCGGCCTTGCCCGTGTCGCCCGACGTGGCGGTGACGATCATGATGCGCTCGGCGCCGCCGTCCTTGGCGGAAGTGCGGGCCATGAGGCGGGGGAGCATCTGCAGGGCGACGTCCTTGAAGGCGCTTGTGGGGCCGCCAAAGAGCTCCATCACATAGGTCTGAGGGGCGTCAGCGCCCGGCGCAGCGTCGAGTTTGACGAGCGGCGTAACCTCTTCACTCGCGAACGTGCCGCGGTATGCCTCGTCGACACACGCCGAAATTTCTTCGGCCGTGTAATCATTCAGTAACATTCCCAACACATCTTGAGCGATTTCAAAGTACGATTTATCTGCAAGCGAGCTGATATCGACCTGCTGGGTGCCGAGCTCGTCCGAGACAAACAAACCCCCGTCGGGAGCGATGCCGGTGCGGATTGCCACCTTACTTGAGCACGATAAAGTGCGTCCTCGTGTACTATGATAAGTTCCCATATAACACTGCTCCTCGGATGCCTTGGTCCCAATCGGTGAAACCATGGTATCAGAGCGCGCAAAATAGGTTCGCAGAGGCTTTTTAGAAAGGTAACCTCCAGCCCATGATTAAGATTGCCAAGTTTGGCGGCTCGTCGGTCGCCGACGCCGAACACTTCAAGAAGATTAAGGCCATCGTCGATGCCGACCCTGCCCGCCGTTTTGTGGTGGTTTCTGCCTGCGGCCGCCGCTTTAAGGGCGACACCAAGGTGACCGACCTGCTCTACCTGGTTAACGCGCACGTCAAGTACCACGTGTCGTGCGAGGAGCTACTCGAGGACATTGGCCAGCGCTATTTTGATATCGCTGACGAGCTGGAGCTCACCTATCCCGTCCGCGAGGAGTTCGCGGCCTTTGCCGAGCGCGCCCGCTCGGGCGGCTACTCCACCGAGGAGCTTGTAAGCCGCGGCGAGTACTTCACCGCTCGCCTGATGGCCGAGTACCTGGGCCTGCCGTTCCTGGACGCCGCGACGGTTGTGGCGTTCCATCACGACGGTACGCTCAGCATGAATCGCACCTGCGAGCTGGTGCAGGAGTACGGTCAGCAGGGCGGCTTTGTTATGCCCGGTTTCTACGGCGCGACGCGTGAGGGCCAGATCAAGCTGCTCGATCGTGGCGGCGGCGATATTTCCGGCTCGATTCTGGCCAAGTGCCTGGGCGCCGATCTGTACGAGAACTGGACCGACGTTTCGGGTTTCTATTCTGCCGATCCGCGTATTGTTCCCGAGGCTCAGCCCATTGCGCGCGTTACTTACGAGGAGCTGCGCGAGCTTTCGTACATGGGTGCGAGCGTCCTGCACGAGGAGGCCGTGTTCCCTGTGCGTGAGGCGGGTATTCCGCTGGTCATCAAGAACACCAATGCGCCGCAGGACCCCGGCACCATCATTAGCGAGACGGCTGATGAGGGCGAGGCAGAGCCCATCATTACCGGCGTGACTGGCAAGCGCGGTTTTGTCGCCATCAACGTCGCCCGCGACCGCACCAAACCCCGTGTCGGCTTTATGCGCCGTGCACTTTCGGTGTTCGAGCGCTATGACGTTTCCGTCGAGCACATGCCCACCGGTGTCGATCGCTTTGGCGCCGTGGTGCAGGAGCAGGATGTGCACGACTCGCTGTACTCGCTCGTGGGCGACATCCAGCAGGAGGTCGAGCCGCTCGAGATTGAGGTTGTCGAGGGCTTGGCGCTCATCGCGACCGTCGGCCGTAACCTGCGCGGCCGCGCAGGTATCTCGGGCCATCTGTTTGGTATGCTTGGCCAGGCCGGCGTGAGCGTGCGCATGATTTCGCAGAGCTGCGACGAGATCAACATCATTATCGGCGTCGAGGAGAAGGACTTCGACCTGGCGATTCAGACCATTTACCGTGCCTTCTCCGATGAGAACGGCATTGTGAAGGTTTCCGACTTGGAGGCTCCCGCGCCGGTCGATCCCGCCCTGGCCGCGCTCCACAAGTAGCTGCTATCTCGCTAGATTTTTTGGGCATGTCTCAAAAATCTACGGCGGGGCGTTTCGTTTCGGTTTCGTTTCGACGGGGCGGGTTTCGTGCCTGCCCCGTTCTTGTATACACTGGCAACAATAATCGGCCTGCTCGGCGTGCGGGCAAAAGCCACAACCTTTAAAGGGGGAAGCATGAAACAGTACACGGTTGCTATTTTGGGCGCGACGGGAGCTGTGGGCACCCAGATGCTTGAGTGCCTCAACGAGCAGGAGTTTCCGGTCGGTAAGCTAAAGCTGCTGGCGAGTGCGCGTTCCGCGGGCAAGACCGTTGAGTTCCGCGGTGAGCAGATCGTGATCGAAGAGGCTTGCCCCGAGGCCTTTGAGGGCTGTGATATTGTGCTCGGAGCCGCCGGTGACGATATCGCGAAGGAGCTACTGCCCGAGGCCGTCAAGCGCGGCGCCGTCGTGGTCGACAACAGCCATGCCTTCCGCATGGATCCCGAGGTGCCACTGGTCGTGCCCGAGATCAATGCCGACGATATCAAGTGGCATCACGGCCTTATTGCCAATCCCAACTGCGCGACTATCATCGGCCTGGTTCCCACGTGGCCGCTGCATCAGCTCGCTGGCGTGAAGCGCATGATCGTCTCGACGTATCAGGCGGCTTCGGGTGCCGGCGCTCCCGGTATGGCCGAGCTCGAGGCTCAGCTGGCCGCCCTGGGCCGCGGCGAGGAGATTCCCGAGCCGCGCGCGTTTGCCGCCCAGCTGGCGAGCAACCTGATTCCGCAGATCGGCGGTGTCAAGGAGGAAGGCTTTACCTCTGAGGAGATGAAGCTGCAAAACGAGGGCCGCAAGATTATGCACCTGCCCGAGCTGCGCGTGAACTGCACCTGCGTGCGCGTGCCCGTGCTGCGCTCGCACTCCGAGAGCATTACGCTCGAGTTTGAGCGCGATATTACGGTCGAGGAGGCCCGTGCTGCGCTGGCTGCCGCTCCCGGCGTCAAGCTGGTTGACGATATGGCTGCCGAGGATGCACACGACCGTTTCCCCATGCCGATGGATACGTCCGACCAGGACCTGATTTGGGTCGGCCGCGTGCGTCGCGACATCTCGAACCCCGAGGCCGCGCGCGGTATCACCTTCTGGTGCTGCGGCGACCAAATCCGTAAGGGCGCGGCAACCAACGCCATCCAGATCGCTAAGCTGCTCTGCGAGTAGTGCGACCTGTCCGGCGGGGGCCGGGCTTAGTTTTCAGAACGTCCTCGACCATGTGTGGCGTCTTGTCCTGCTCCTTCGTAGCCGCGGACAAGGCGCCACACTGGTCTGCGGAGTGTTCTGAAAACCAAGCCCGGCCCCCGCCTGCGGCGACGCTGCTGCGAGCGGTCTGCGATGGGGCCGTTGTTGGTTGGGGCCGCTGGGCTGATGTGGGGGCGCGTGGTTGTTGCGGGCCCTGGTCCCGGCGGCGGCC
>CABUTP010000191.1 GCA_902494545.1 uncultured Collinsella sp.
CATTACGTCGTTGTAACCGCACTATTGTAGCCGCGAAATGCTGCAGCAGGGCACCTATCAGGACAAATTCATCAGTTGGGGCCTAGGTAGCAGTCGATGGCGGCACTCCGCAGCAGTTCGTCTCGATCTGTAACATCTAGACGGTTTTTGAACCTCTACCTGTTACAGATTTAGACAAACAGGTGGACGTCCCAGAAAGATCTCGATCTGTAACATCTAGCCACTCAAAACGGGTCCATCTGTTACAGATTGAGATATAAGGGTAGACGGGTGGCCAATGTCTCGATCTATAACATCTACCAGCCAAAATCTTCTCCAGTTGTTACAGATTTAGACAAACAGGTGGGGCCCGCCAGCAAAATCTCAATCTGTAACAGGTAGCCGTCCAAATCGGTTCCAGATGTTACAGATTGAGATGGACGAACGAACGGACAATCCCTATTTGCCTCTTGCGTAACTGTGCATAGTGTATATATACTGTGCTTACCGGTTATATACACGTGTAGCCCAACAGCTAAGGAGCCGCTGTGGACATCATCCTATCCAATTCGAGCGACAAGCCCATCTACGAGCAAATAGCCTCGCAGGTCAAAGCTCAGATCCTTTCGGGCACACTCGCTGCGGGAGCCAAACTCCCCAGCATCCGTGCACTCGCGAGCGACCTTGGCGTGAGCGTCATCACCACCAAGCGCGCCTACGCCGACCTAGAGCAACTCGGGTTTATCTGCACCGTGCAGGGCAAGGGCTGCTTTGTCGCCGAGGGCAACCAGGAACTCTTGCGCGAAAACCAGCTCTGCCATATCGAAGAGCTACTTGCGAAAGCGGCGAGCCAAGCCGAAACCCTGGGCCTCACGCGCGACAAGCTGCACGAGATGCTCGACCTGGTAGCCCCCGAAACTATGCAGTAGCCATCTGCAAGAAAGGCTATACCATGCAAAACTTGCTAGAACTCAAAGGTATCTCACGCCGTGTGAGCGACCGCTTTTCGCTGCGCGACGTCACGCTTGCCGTGGAACCCGGCCAGATTGTTGGCTTTGTGGGCGCAAACGGCGCCGGCAAAACCACGACGATTCGAGCCGCGCTCGGGCTTATAAAGCTCGATGCCGGCGAGGTGCACCTGTTTGGGCAGCACTGTGGCGCCGACGCGCCCGATGAAACGCAGCGTTGCCTGCGCACTCGTGTCGGCCTCGTGCTGGACACATGCCCCTTCCCTTCCACACTCAAGGTGACCGAAGTTGAGGCACTCGTAAGCCCGGCATACCCCACCTGGAGCCACGACACCTTCTCCAGCCTCATCGACCGATTTGGCCTCGATCCCAAGGCAAAGGTCAAGGACCTCTCCCGCGGCATGGGCATGAAGCTGCAGCTTGCCTGCGCGCTCAGCCACAAGGCCAAACTGCTCGTTTTGGACGAAGCCACCGCGGGCCTCGATCCCATGGCACGCGAGGAGCTGCTTGATGAGCTGCTTGCCTTTGTCGCCGACGGCCAGCACAGCGTGCTGCTCTCGAGCCACATTACATCCGACCTCGATCGCGCCGCTGATCGCGTCATCTGCATCGATAATGGCTCGATTATTTTTGACCTGCCGCGCGAGGATATTACCGACCGCGCTGGCATCGCCCACTGTACCCAAGCACAGGCCGCCGAGCTTATGGCTTGCGTCGAAGGCGCCCGTGCCGCCCGCCATGCCTACAGCGTGGACGTGCTCGTGCCCAACCGTCGCGATACGCTCGAGGCCTTCCCCGAGATTCCCTGCGATCGGGCAACCATTGATGACTATCTTCGCCTCATGCTGAAAGGAGCTTCGAAATGAAACGCGCCTTTATGTCCGAGCTCGCCATCGTTCGCACGCTTATCCCAAGCATCGCGGGCGTCAGCCTGTTCATCTTCGTTGTGTTGACCCTTGCCAACGCGTCGGATGGCGATTCCGGCATGAGCGCCGGCGCCTGCGCGGTCAGCGCCATGTCGCCCATCATGGTCATGAGCTCGCTGGCCGGCTTCGACAATCAAAATGGCTGGGAGCGTTATCGGGCAACGCTGCCCTTCTCGCGCAAAGACATTATTTGCGCACGCTACCTGAGCGTTATTGTCTTCTCGGCTGTCATGACGTGCGCCGCCGCGCTTCTGAGCATCGTCTCCATCCCGCTATTCAACAGCGTGGGCATCCCCTCGACGGGACAGACGGTCTTTGAGATCGCTATAGCCTCGGCAGCATCGATGCTCATCTCCCTCATGATGGTGTTTTTGGCACAGCCGCTGTTCTTCCGATTTGGACACATGGAGGCGCTGCGCCTATCCGTTGGCTTGTTTGCCCTGCTCTGGTGCCTTGCCATTGCCACGTTGAGCTCCTCCAACCCCATCAGCAACTGGCTCATGTCGATTGCCGGAGCGAATCCCGACCCCGCCGTCCTCGGCTGCCTGTGTGCAGGTATTGCCGTACTGGCCCTCGCGCTATGCGCAATCAGCTGCACCGTCAGCACAAAGGTCTATCGAGCACGCGACCTGTAATCGACAGCTAAAGGACTTGGGCGGCACCCCACCTCATTCACTAGATGAGACGAAACAGCAACAACGTCGCTACCACCCTTCACAGCATGCCGTTTGGATCCTTGGCAACCAAAGAGAAGCCGTCAGCATATCGAAGGTGAATACTTTTCCGAGAAGTGAACGAGTAAAAACAGTGCCCTGTAGCATCGACATTTTTAGGGACTCAATTCCTGCGGTTTTTGTCTAAGAATCCTGCAGTTTTGTTCGAAAAAAGTGTGCATGTTCCAGGGGTCCAGATTTACTCGTTCACTTCGCGGAAAAGTATTCACCTTCGATTCGAGCCTTAACCAAATGTCCTCTCGAAATATGGCCCCTGTCTCACCACAGCGAAATCAAAGCTTCATGGCGGGACGGTATCATCGGACGAGCGCCGTAAATCTGGCGCGGTTGTTCTTTGGGGAGGCATTTCACCCGTGTCGTGGGTCGCAGCAGCATTTGTGTCGGCTTTCTTTGCCGGCGTCACATCTGTCCTGGCCAAATGCGGCATCAAGCAGACCGACTCCGATGTCGCGACGGCCATTCGCACCTGCGTGGTGCTCGTTTTCGCCTGGGCAATGGCGGGCATTTCTGGATCCATTGGAACCATCGGCAGCATCGAACCCAGATCTTGGCTCTTTCTCGTCCTCTCGGGACTCGCTACCGGTGCTTCGTGGATCTGTTACTTTAAGGCATTGGGCATCGGAGACGTCAATAAGGTCGTACCGGTCGACAAGATGAGCGCCGTACTCGCCGCACTGATCGCCATCGTGCTTTTTGGCGAGACGAGCAACCTTGCGGTTAAGCTCGTGGGAACCGCTGTCATCACCCTCGGCACGTTTTTAATGATCGAGAAGAAGCAGTCTGTCGGACCCGAGCAGCAGCAAGACCGAACCTGGCTCGCTTACGCCCTCGGCGCCGCCGTGTTCGCGGCGCTCACGTCCATCCTTGCCAAGGTTGGCATCGAAGGCGTCGAGTCAAACCTGGCCACGGCAATCCGCACCTGCGTGGTACTGGTTATGGCATGGGCGATCGTGGCAGCCAAGGGAAAACTGAATCAGGTCGC
>CABUTP010000192.1 GCA_902494545.1 uncultured Collinsella sp.
CCAGTGAGATTTCCTGCTCTACAGTCCTGCTCGCACGAAGAGCACATTAAGTGCTCTTCGGCTCGTGCGGAACTCGCGATAAATCTCACAGGCCGCGACCGGCCCTCTGTGGGCGAGCAAGCGGCCAGCAACGACATCCGTCCAATAATTCGTGCGAAACACAATGAAAAACAGTTTGATGTGAGTTAATATAAACAACGTCGTGAATCTGACTCCTGCCACATGCTTGACAGGGGTTAAACACAAAAAGGAGTCAACTATGGTTTCTGAGAAGGCTACCCTCGTTAATCCTCAGGGTCTTCACATGCGTCCTGCTGGTCTCTTCGCCTCCACCATGGGCAAGTACGCCTGCGACGTGACTGTCGTCACCCCCGAGAAGGAGGTCAACGGCAAGTCCCCGATGGCCCTCATGGCTGCTGGTATCCCCTGCGGCACCGAGGTCGAGGTCAAGTGCGATGGCGCCGACGAGGCCGAGGCTCTGGCTGCTGCCATCGAGCTCATCAAGAGCGGTCTTGGCGAGTAGAACTCAAACGGGTCGCATGTTGAACAATTAAGTTCATACTTGGGGGCGCAGTGACCTGTATTAAGGTAGCTGCGCTCTTTTGTCATGGATATGGCAAAACGCTTTATCACATGACACGGAGAGAGGAATGGGAATGTATCAGGGAGTCAACGCATCCGAGGGTATCGGTATCGGCACCGTCATGGTCGCCGTCGATCCCGACTTGACGTTTGAGCCGCACGAGGTTGCTGATTCGGCAGCAGAGAAGGAGCGCTATCAGTCCGCTCTTTCGGTCTTCTGCGAGAAGACCCAGGCTCAGGCCGACCACATGAAGGAGACGGTGGGCGAGGCCGAGGCCGAGATCATGAGCGGACACATTGTCCTGGCTCAGGACCCGGGCATGACCGCCGCCATCAACGCCGCCATTGACGGCGGCACCTGCGCTGAGCAGGCGCTCATGGACACCTCGACCATGTTCGAGAACATGTTCCTGTCCATGGACGACGAGATGTTCCGTCTGCGCGCGGCCGACATCGCCGACATCCGCACCGGTATTCTGGCCGAGCTGCTGGGCAAGGAGGTCGTCGACCTCTCCGTCCTGCCCGAGAACACCGTCGTTGTCGTGCACGACCTTACGCCGTCCATGACCGCCACGATCGATAAGGCCCACGTTGCCGGTATCGTCACCGAGACCGGTGGCCGCACGTCGCACTCCGCGATCATTGCGCGCGCCCTCGAGATCCCGGCTGTCCTTTCGGTTTCCAACAGCTGCACCGCGCTGCGCAACGGCATGACCGTTGTCGTCGACGGTGGCAAGGGCATCGTCGAGGCCGATCCCGACGAGGAGACGCTCGCCGCCTACACCGCCAAGGCCGAGGCCTTCGCTGCCGAGAAGGCGGCCCTCGAGGCTTTCCGCGGCAAGCCGTCCGTGACTGCCGATGGCATCAAGAAGATCATCGCCTGCAACATCGGTAACCCCGATGACGTGCCTAACGCGCTTGATCACGACGCCGAGGCTATCGGTCTGTTCCGCTCCGAGTTCCTGTTCATGGACTCCGCCGAGCTTCCCTCCGAGGAGGAGCAGTTCAATGCCTACCGCAAGGTCGCCAGTGCGCTCAAGGGTGCTCCCGTCATCATCCGCACGCTCGATGTGGGTGGCGACAAGGAGATTCCGTACCTGCACATGGTCAAGGAAGACAACCCCTTCATGGGCTTCCGCGCCGTGCGTTACTGCCTGGCCAATCCCGACCAGTACAAGGTCCAGCTCCGCGCCCTGCTGCGCGCCAGCGCCTTCGGTGACGTCAAGATCATGATCCCGCTCGTCACCTGCGTCGAGGAGGTCTTGGCTGTCAAGGAGCTCGTCGAGCAGTGCAAGGCCGAGCTGACCGAAGAGGGTCGCAAGTTCAACGAGAACATCGAGGTCGGCATCATGGTCGAGACGCCCGCCGCTTCGCTGCTCGCAGACCGTCTTGCCGAGGTTGCCGACTTCTTCTCCATCGGCACCAACGACCTGATCGGCTACACCATGTGCGCCGACCGTGGCAACGACACCATCTCCAACCTGTACCAGGTGTACTATCCCGCCGTGCTCCGCTCGCTCAAGAACATCATCGAGAGCGGCGTGAAGGCCGGCATCATGGTCGGCATGTGCGGTGAGGCCGCTGCCGATCCGCTGCTCGAGCCGCTGCTGATCAGCTGGGGCCTGGAGGAGTTCTCGATGAGTGCTCCGTCGATCCTGCGCGCCCGCAAGACCATCAGCCAGTGGACCAAGGCCGAGTGCGACGAGCTTGCCGAGAAGGCTCTCGCTTGCAACACCGCCGCCGAGGTCAAGGCACTGCTCGAGTCCGCAGCTCGCTAATTTGGTATCAGAGGTAACCGCGTGGTTGGAATGGGCCGGCCACGCGGCCCTCACATATACAGGGGGTACTGTAAATGTTCTACACGCTAACCGCTAACCCGGCTGTCGACATGACGGTTTCGAGCTCTCCGCTCGAGCCCGACGAGAACGTCCGCACCGGCTCGGCCAGCTACACGGCTAACGGCAAGGGCCTCGATGTGTCCTTCGCCTTTAAGAAGATGGGCGTCGACACCGTCGCGCTCGGCTTCTTCGCCGGATTCACGGGCAAGTTTATCGTCGAGGAGGTCATGAACCTGGGTTGCCTGTGCCGCCCGGTCTGGACCGACGGTATCACGCGCATCAACACCTACGTCAACGATGGCCAGCACGAGTACGGCATCCTGAACCCCGGCGCCCCGATTACGCCGGAGCATCAGAAGGAGCTCTACAGCATCCTGGACACCGCGGGCGATCTTGAGTGCCTGATTGTCTCCGGCTCCGTGCCTCCCAAAGCTACGCCCGACTTCCTGGCTCAGGTCATGGAGCACGCTCAGGCTCGTGGCGCCGACGTCGTCCTGGACCTGTCCTCCGACAAGCTCAAGGAGCTCGCTCACAAGAAGCCGCTGCTCATCAAGCCGAACCATCACGAGATGAAGGCCATCTTCGGCGTGCCGGTCGACACCGACGACGAGGTTCGCGTTGCCATGAAGCTCGCCCACGATGCCGGCGTTCAGAACGTGCTGCTCACCCGTGGTAGCCGCGGCGACGCTTACTTCTCCAACGGCGAGGATATTTGGTACGCCAAGCGTGAGTTCAACATCAAGCTGGTCTCTTCTGTCTGCGCCGGCGACTGCACCCTCGCTGCGTTCCTGCACAAGTGGTACAGGGATCGCGACAACGTCGAGGAGGCCATGAAGCTCGCTATGGCCACCGGCGCCAACGTTGCCGAGTCCGTCGGCATCGGCGACTTCGGTCACGTCGACGAGTACAGCAAGCGCGTTGCTGTCCGCAAGCTCGATCGTCAGTAATCGAAACGCGACATATTCGTGCGCATGCGGCGCCCCGGTTTCGGCTGGGGCGCCTTTTTTGTTCCGTTATTGGAGAGAGATGCTCTGCCGTACTTCATCGCTTCCACACCGTTCACCGAGTTGTCCTAGCCTTTTACCGTTGGGTGGAATATACTTTCATTAACACGTTACTTCGTGAAAGGAACATTCATGATTTACACGCTCACTGCAAATCC
>CABUTP010000193.1 GCA_902494545.1 uncultured Collinsella sp.
CACGGTCTATCAGCCGCTGCCTGGCACCGAGGCGGCGAAGACCAAGATTGCCCTCACGGTGACCGATAAGTCCAACGCCGAGGTCACGGCAAGCAAGACCCTCGACTTTGCGATTGCCCCGCAGGACCGGGACGAGCTCGATGCCGAGCTTTCTCTTATGGAAAAGGCGAAGGCCGGCTATGCTGCCGCCATTCTGAATGGCCAGGACGCCAATGCCGTTTCGGCCGACATGCACGCGTTCCAGAAAGCGTATCTGGATGCTGACGGCAACCTTGCCTGGAGCTACAACAAGGCAACGACCGATTCGACGTCCCTCGGCATTGTTCCGGTTGACCTGCCTGGTTATGACGCGATGTCTGGACAGGACTGGCGTCTGTTTAAGTCGAGCAACAGCTCTATTGTCTCTGCTGAGAACCTCAAGGTCACGCAGCCGCAGTACAACACGAAGGTTGTCGTTTCCTCGCGCCTGACGAGCGAGAAGTACGCTCGCTATGCTGAGCGCTATCCCGACAATGCCGCGTATGCCAAGCTTGCCAACCAGGACGTATCGGCAAAGATCACGGTTCTGGGCACGAGCGGTCAAAACGATCCCGAGGTTACGGCGACGTGCACAGTTATCGGCGTCGATTCCAAGGGCAAGCAGCAGACGTGGGCTGCCGCTTCGCAGTACACGCTCAAGAATGGCTCGACGGCCGCCGATCTTTCCGAGGAGCTCTTTAAACAGGCCGGCCTCAAGGCCGACTATGATCCCAACGGCTCTTGGGGTTGGGTACTCAATTCCATTACGTCGCCTTTCGATGTCGATCGCACCCTTGCATACGACCATACTACGGGCGCCTATTGGCAGCTGTTCATCAACGGCACGGCTGCATCGGTGGGCGCTGGAAAATACACTCTCGAGGCGGGCGACTCTGTCGTCTGGTGCTACTCGAAGTACGGTGACGCTGCGCCCACCGACCAGCTTTCGGTAAGCTGCACCGTTATCGGCCAGGATGCTTCAGGTGCTCAGCAAACGTGGGCTCAGCCTACGACCGCGCTGGTGGAAGAGGGCGCAACTGCTGCCGATCTTTCCGAGCAGGTCTTTAAGCAGGCCGGCATTGGCGCCGACGTCCAAACCGGTTCGTATGGTTGGTTCCTCAATTCGCTGACTTCTCCGTTCAATAAGAGCGTGAAGCTTTCGACCGTACAGGTTAACGAAAGCACCTGGAAGTCCTGGCAGTTCTTCGTTAACGGCAAGATGGCCAATGTTGGCGCCGGCAACTACACGCTTAAGGCCGGCGACGAGGTTGCCTGGGTCTATGGTTCCGATGGCACCATGCCCGGTCAGGTTTCTGTCTCGATGGAGATCATCGGCAAGAAGGACGATAAGGCGCAGCGCTGGACCGATCCTTCGACGCAGGTGTTTGTTGAGGGCACGACGATCAAGGACGCCACTGCCGCCTACTTTGATGCTTTGGGCATTGAGTCCGTGATGCTCAATGATGGGGGCTATTGGAATGTCCATAGTCTCGTGTCCCCGCTTGATGGCACCAAACTGACGGGCTCCTGGTCGTTCTTTGTTAACGGTGTTCCCGGACCCCAACTCGATAGCGACTACGTTGTCAAATCGGGCGACACGATCGTCTGGGCCTATGCTGCCGGCGATACGGTGCCTAATCCCGACGAGGTCGTAGTCGATCCGAGTGCCCCGCGTCCGACCGATTGGAAGTCCGATTGGGACGGCAAGTCCAATACAGCGGTCGAGAACGTTTCGACGCCTACGGGCGCGCTAGCGAGCTCCTGGACGTTCGATTGGAAGGCGTATTCTGGTTCGGCGTATCCCAACGCGAGTGAACCTATTGTCGTGAACGGCAATGTGTATCTTGCCGTCAACAAGCGTTTGCTAAAGATTGACGCCGAGTCGGGCAAGGTCCTTGCCGAGTCGAATCTTAAGACTGCGGTCGGTTACACCTCGCGCCCGATTTATGCGAACGGTTTGGTCATCGTTCCGCTTGACGGCGGTGCGGTCCAGGCCCTGACGGCTGACGCGCTCACAACGGTTTGGGTTACTGGCTCCGTGAGCGGGACTGCTCAGTCGAATTCTCAGCTGACGGTTGATGGCAATTACCTCTATGTCGGCACCGTTGATGTCGACTATGGAACGAGTACGTACAATAACGGTCATCTGACGCGTATTAATATCCTGACCGGCGCTGTTTCTTGGCAGCATGTCAATGCCGACGAGGGTTATTACTGGACGGGCGCGACGGTGGGCGATGACTTTGTCTTGGTTCCCACCAGTGCCGGTACCGTCGAGATGCTCAGCAAGTCTTCGGGCGATGTGCTCGGAAGTGTTTCGGTTGGATCGATTGTCAACTCCACTTGCGTGCTTTCGGCTGACGGCAGCCATGCCTATCTCATCTCGCGCGACGGCAAGCTGCACGTGTTGGCGATTTCTGATGGCGACTCACGTGATGCGGATGCCGCTTCGCGTATTACCGAGGAGCGTGTAGTTAACCTTGGCCTTACTGGCTGCGCGTGTGTGCCTACGACGTATGATGGCAAGCTGATTGTTGGCGGCGAGGTTGCTGGCGGCTCTGCGCTAGCGATTATTGATCCGGCCAGCGACTTTGAAACGACGCTGGTTTCGTCTGCTGATGGCACTGCGCTTCCCACTGGTGGCATCAAGGGCGCTCCGCTGGTGAGCGTCCAGGGCGAAGACGCGTATGTCTACTTCACGGTTAACTACGGCGAGAGCCCTGATTTCGTTAACTACACCTCGGGCGGTGGCGTATATCGTTACAAGTTGGGTGACGCTGGGGCTTCTGGTGTGTTTAGCGCAACAGGCCACAACAACTACTGTGACTCGCCAATCGCTTGTGATGCCCAGGGCAACTTGTACTACATCAACGACTCTGGCACGCTGTTCAAGCTGAATGCTGGCGTTAAGGTTTCGTTTAGCGCTGGCGAGGGGTCCAAGGTCGATTTTCAGACTACGGCCGCCAACGGCTCTATCGCCAAGCCTGCCGATCCGACACGCGAGGGCTATACCTTCGCTGGTTGGTATACCGACAAGGCTTGTACGGAGGCGTATGACTTTAGCGCTGCGGTGACGGCCGATATGACGCTGTATGCCAAGTGGGTCAAGAATGCCGTTAACCCTGGCGGTAACGGTGGCTCTGGCTCCAATGGTGGCTCGGGTAATGCCGGTGCTGGTTCTGGCTCCGGTAACGGCACAAACGGCCAGCAGACTGGCGGTGCTGTTGCTCCGGGCCAAAAGCCGGTGTCCACCACGACCAAGACCGAGACCAAGGACGGCAAGGATTCCAAGAAGGATTCCGACAAGTCCGACAAGAAGGACAGCGAGAAGTCTGATAAGAAGTCCAGCAAGTCCGGCTCCAAGTCCGATACGGGCGCGGCCGCCGCGACTACCGCTAAGAAGTCCGCTGAGGCTCCCGCGCAGCAGTCTGGCTTCAATCCGCTCGCCATCGCTGGTGTGGCGGCCGGCGTGATCGGTCTTGCCGTCATCGGCGTGTTCGTATTCACCAAGCGTCGGTAGGTGAGGGCTATGTCCAATAAGCCGCAGGACGCCGACTCCAAAC
>CABUTP010000194.1 GCA_902494545.1 uncultured Collinsella sp.
GTAGGGTAAATCTCCGATCGCAAGGAGACACAAATGGTGAAAAAGTCACCGGAAAACACTACTCCCGCAATTGTGGACAACGTAGAGGCGCTTGAGGCTAAGCTCGCTCAGATGCGAGAGGCCCAGGCGCTTTTTGCTACGTACACGCAGGAGCAGGTCGACAAGATCTTCTACGAGGCCGCCATGGCCGCCAACAAGGCTCGTATCCCGTTGGCGAAGATGGCCATCGAGGAGACCGGCCGCGGCGTTCTTGAGGACAAGGTCATCAAGAACCACTACGCCGCAGAGTACATCTACAACGCTTACAAGAACACCAAGACCTGTGGTGTCCTGGAGCGCGACGAGGCTTACGGCATCACCAAGATCGCCGAGCCCATCGGCATCGTGGGCGCCGTCATCCCGACGACCAACCCCACCTCCACCGCGATCTTCAAGACGCTGATCAGCCTGAAGACCCGCAACGGCATCATCATCTCCCCGCACCCGGCAGCCGCCAAGTGCACCATCGCCGCCGCCAAGCTCGTGCTTGACGCCGCCGTCAAGGCAGGCGCTCCCGAGGGCATCATCGGCTGGGTCGATGTCCCCTCCATCGAGCTGACCAACATGGTCATGCGCGACGTCGACATCATCCTCGCCACCGGTGGCCCGGGCATGGTCAAGGCCGCCTACTCCTCGGGCAAGCCCGCCCTGGGCGTTGGCGCCGGTAACACCCCGGTCATCATCGACGACACCGCCGACGTGCTGCTCGCCGTCAACTCCATCATCCACTCCAAGACCTTCGACAACGGCATGATCTGCGCTTCCGAGCAGTCCGTGACCGTCATCGACACCATCTATGACCAGGTTAAGGCCGAGTTCCAGAAGCGCGGCTGCTACTTCGTCAAGCAGGGTGCCGAGATGGAGGCTCTGCGTGCCGCCATGTTCAAGAACGGCGCTCTCGACCACCGCATCCCCGGCATGGCTGCCGCCAAGATCGCCGAGCTCGCCGGCATCGAGGTTCCCGCCAAGACCAAGATCCTGATCGCCGAGGTCACCTCCACCGACCCCGCCAAGGAGGAGTTCTCCCACGAGAAGCTCTCCCCGGTCCTGGCCATGTACCACGCCAAGGACTTCCAGGAGGCCGTCGACAAGGCCGAGCACCTGGTGCTCGCCGGTGGCCCGGGCCACACCGCCTCTCTGTACGTGCACCCTGCCCAGGCCGAGAAGATCAGCCTGTTCGAGCACGTCATGAAGGCCTGCCGTATCGTCATCAACACCCCGTCCTCGCACGGCGGCATCGGTGACCTGTACAACTTTGGCATGAAGCCGTCTCTGACCCTGGGCTGCGGCTCCTGGGGCGGCAACTCCGTCTCCGAGAACGTTGGGGTGAAGCACTTGATCAACGTTAAGACTGTGGCCGAGCGCCGTGAGAACATGCTGTGGTTCCGCGCTCCCGAGAAGGTCTACTTCAAGAAGGGTTCCACGCCCGTCGCCCTCGACGAGCTTGGCAACGTCATGGGCAAGAAGCGCGCCTTCATCGTCACCGACCAGTTCCTCTTCAAGAATGGCAACACCCGCGCCATCGAGGCCAAGCTCGACGAGATGGGCATTGCCCACGACTGCTTCTACGACGTCGAGCCCGATCCGTCGCTGCAGTGCGCACGTCGCGGCGCCAAGCAGATGGCTCTCTTTGAGCCGGACGTCATCATCGCCGTCGGCGGTGGCTCCGCTATGGACGCCGGCAAGATCATGTGGATGATGTACGAGCACCCCGAGTGCAAGTTTGAGGACATGGCCATGGACTTCATGGACATCCGCAAGCGTATCTTCACCTTCCCCGAGATGGGCAAGAAGGCCTACTTCGTCGCCGTCCCGACCTCCTCGGGTACCGGCTCCGAGTGCACGCCGTTCGCCATCATCACCGACAAGGAGACCGGCATCAAGTGGCCGCTCGCCGACTACGCGCTGCTCCCCAACATGGCTATCGTCGACGCCGACAACTGCATGACCGCCCCGCGCGGCCTGACCGCTGCCTCCGGCATCGACGTCATGACCCACGCCATCGAGTCCTACGTCTCCATCATGGCTTCCGACTACACCAAGGGCCTCTCCGAGCGCGCTGCCAAGCTCGTCTTCGAGAACCTGCCCTCCAGCTTCACGAACGGCGCCAAGGACCCGCATGCCCGCGAGGAGATGCACAACGCCTCCTGCATGGCCGGTATGGCCTTCGCCAACGCCTTCCTGGGCCTCAACCACTCCATGGCCCACAAGCTCGGCGCTTTCCATCACCTGCCTCACGGCCTCGCAAACGCCGTCATCCTGACCCGCGTCATGCGCTACAACGCCGCCGAGGCTCCCGTCAAGATGGGTACCTTCTCCCAGTATCCTTACCCCAACGCGCTGCACAACTACGCCGAGATGGCCAAGTACTGCGGCATCGAGGGCAAGGACGACAAGGAGGTCTTCGAGAACTTCATCACGAAGCTCGAGGAGCTCAAGGACTTCATCGGTGTCAAGAAGACCATCGCCGACTACGGTGTTGACGAGCAGTACTTCCTCGACACCCTCGACGAGATGACCGAGCAGGCATTCAACGACCAGTGCACCGGCGCTAACCCGCGCTATCCGCTCATGAGCGAAATCAAGGAGCTCTACCTGGACGCCTACTACGGCCGTGAGCCTCAGGATTACGCCGTCTGCTAGTTCTAGCACGGTTTTTAACGGCGGGGGTGCACGGGTGTTTCACACACCCCCGCCGTCGCTTCTATCGCATCGTTGAAAGGATGCAACCATGCTGCTACCCGATTCCAAGACCGAGCTCGTCCGCCGTGGCAACAAGGTCGTTTACGACCTGGGCGACAAAATCGTCAAGGTCTTTAACGAGACCAAGCCTGTCTCCGACGTGTTCAACGAGGCTTTGAATCTTGCCCGCATCAATGAGTGCGGCATCCGCAGCCCCAAGGCTCTCGAGGTTTCCCAGCTCGAGAACGCCAACGGCTGGGTGCTCGTAACCGAGAAGGTTCCGGGCACCACCCTTGCCGAGAAGATGACTGCCGAGCCCCAGCGCTTCGGTGAGTACCTCGAGATGTTCGTCGACCTCCAGATCGAGATCCACGGCTACACCTCCCCGCTGCTCAACCGTCAGCGCGATAAGTTCGCCCGCATGATCGACAGCCTTGATCAGCTCAATGCCACCACGCGCTACAACCTTCAGGAGCGTCTGGACGGCATGACCAAGGAGTTCAAGGTCTGCCACGGCGACTTCAACCCCTCCAATGTCATCGTCGGTGACGACGGCCAGCTCTATGTGTGCGACTGGGCACACGCCACCCAGGGCTCCCCTGCTGCCGACGTTGCCACCACCTACCTGCTCTTCGCCCTCAACAGCAAGGACCAGGCCGAGGCCTACCTGGAGCTCTACTGCGACCGCGCCGACATGCCCATGCAGGTCGTGCGTCAGTGGACGAGCATCGTCGCCGCTTCCGAGCTCGCTCGTAAGCGCAACGTGAACGATGAGTTCCTGAAGAACTGGATCGACGTCGTCGATTATCAGTAATATCTGAGCGATTTATTTCGCATCGGAGGCACAA
>CABUTP010000195.1 GCA_902494545.1 uncultured Collinsella sp.
CGCCGGAGGCCGTGACCGTCGAGTTCTCGTTTGAGGGCTCGCTCGCCGAAGAGCCTGTCCTGCGCGATGCGCTCGGCATAGACCGTGTCTTCCCCCGCGCGCCCTTCGTGCCTGCCGACCATGGTGACCTGGCTGAGCGCTGCGAGACCATCCTTGACCTGCAGACTGCTGGCCTCAAGACCCGCCTTGCCCACACGGGTACCAAGGCTGCAGTCATCGGTCTTTCGGGCGGCCTGGACTCCACGCTGGCGCTGCTTGTGACCGTGCGTGCCTTCGATGCACTGGGGCTGCCGCGCACCGGTATCACGGCGGTCTCCATGCCAGGTTTTGGCACGACGCATCGCACCAAGTCCAATGCCGAGTCGCTTGCCCGCGACCTGGGCGTGAGCTTCCGCGAGGTTTCGATCCACTCGGCTGTGGAGCAGCACTTCAAGGACATTGAGCACGATCCGGCCGTGCAGGACGTGACCTACGAGAACAGCCAGGCGCGCGAGCGTACGCAGATTCTGATGGATCTGGCCAACCAGGCTGGCGGTTTTGTCATCGGCACGGGCGACCTGTCGGAGCTGGCGCTCGGCTGGGCTACGTACAACGGTGACCACATGAGCATGTACGCCGTCAACGCGAGCGTGCCCAAGACGCTTGTGCGCCATCTGGTGCGCTATGCGGCCGATGTCTTTGGCGGGCGCATTGCCGAGGTTTTGCTCGATATCCTCGACACGCCGGTGTCCCCCGAGCTTCTGCCGCCCACGGGCGACGGCGAGATTGCGCAGAAGACCGAGGATTTGGTGGGCCCGTACGAGTTGCACGACTACTTCCTCTACTACCTGCTGCGTTTTGGCTTTGAGCCGGGCAAGATCTACCGCATGGCGCTCAAGAGCTTCGAGGGCGTCTACGACGCCAAGACCGTCCACACGTGGCTACGTACGTTCTACCGTCGCTTCTTTGCCCAGCAGTTTAAGCGCAGCTGCCTGCCCGATGGTCCCAAGGTGGGCTCGGTGACGCTCAGCCCGCGCGGCGATTGGCGTATGCCGAGTGACGCCAGCTCACGTTTGTGGCTTGCGCAGATCGACGCGCTCAATCCAATTGACTAAGGTTGGCTAAATTGAACCAATACGGGGGTTGCAAGCGTTACACTTTTGCAATCTGATGGCCCGTATCGCGCGGCGCTCTTGTCGGAGCGCCGCGTTTTTTATATCGAAAGGTGGCACCATGCAGGCATCGCAGCGTCTCGACCGCTTTGGCGCGGAGGTCTTCGCCTCGCTCAACAACAAGCTTCTCGCACTGAAGGCTCAGGGCAAGACCATTTACAACATGAGCGTGGGCACGCCCGACTTTAAGCCGTACGACCACGTGGTCGAGGCACTCACACAAGCAGCCCAAGATCCTGAGATGTGGAAGTATGCCCTGCGCGACCTGCCCGAACTCAAGCAAGCCGTGTGCGATTACTATGAGCGCCGCTTTGGCGTTTCGGGCATTACGCCGTCCATGGTGCAGTCGTGCAACGGCACGCAGGAGGGCGTGGGCCATTTGGGCCTGGCCCTGCTCGACCCGGGTGACACCATTCTGGTTCCCGATCCGTGCTACCCGGTCTTCGAGGCGGGCGCCAAAATCGCCGATGCCAAACTCGAGTACTATCCGTTGGTTGCCGAGCACAATTACCTGCCCTATGTGGCGGGTATCGACCCCGAGGTTGCCGATCGTGCCAAGTATATGATCGTGTCGCTGCCCGCCAACCCGGTGGGCTCGGTGGGCACGCCCGAGATCTACGAGGAGATCATCGCTTTCGCCCGCGAGCACGACCTGTTGATCGTTCACGACAACGCATACTCGGACATTGTGTTCGACGGCGAGCCGGGCGGCAGCTTCTTGCAGTATCCCGGCGCGCTCGAGGTGGGCGTTGAGTTTTTCTCGCTCTCCAAGTCGTTTAACGTCACCGGTGCGCGCATCGGCTTTTTGGTCGGCCGAGAGGACGTGGTCTCTGCCTTTGCCAAGCTGCGCAGCCAGATCGACTTTGGCATGTTCTTCCCGATCCAGAAGGCCGCCATCGCGTGCCTTAATGGCCCGCGCGATGAGGTCGAGGCGCAGCGTCTGAAGTACCAGGAGCGCCGCGATGCCCTGTGCGACGGTCTTGAGGGCCTGGGCTGGGAGCGTCCCAACGCGCATGGCTCTATGTTTGTGTGGGCCAAGCTTCCCGGTGGTCGCACCGATTCCATGGCGTTTTGCGAGGAGCTCATGGAGAAGGCCGGCGTTGTGGTGACGCCGGGCGCGAGCTTTGGTCCT
The DNA here is from genome assembly GCA_902494545.1 of uncultured Collinsella sp. GTDB lineage: Bacteria > Actinomycetota > Coriobacteriia > Coriobacteriales > Coriobacteriaceae > Collinsella. The sequence continues at coordinate 2,284 of CABUTP010000195.1, forward strand.
TCGGGCGAGGGGCACGTGCGCATGGCGCTGGTCTTGCCGCCCGACCAGATCGCTTTGGCTGTCGAGGCCATTCGTGAGGCGGGCCTGTATTAGAAAGCTATTTCGCCTCGTCAATAGCTCGAAACCGATTTCGTGCAGTTATTTTACGAATCCTGCAAACAATTTCGGTAAACGGTCGATTTTTGGCTGCGAATAGGAGCATAATCAAAGTCCCGATTGGATGTATTGGGATTACGGCAAGCCGCTCGGGTCGTTCCCGGGCGGCTTGTTTGTGGAGTGAGATGGGAGTTTCTAATGGTTAACGAGAAGAAGGTCGCTATTGTCGGCTGCGGTTTCGTCGGTTCGTCTTCGGCGTTCGCGCTGATGCAGAGTGGTCTGTTCTCCGAGATGGTCCTCATCGACGTGGACAAGAACCGCGCCGAGGGTGAGGCCCTGGATATCGCGCACGGCATGACGTTTGCCGAGCCGATGAAGATCTACGCCGGCGATTATTCCGATGTCGCCGACGCCGCCATGATCGTCGTCACCGCTGGCGCTGCCCAGAAGCCCGGTGAGACCCGCCTGGACCTGGTCAACAAGAACGTCAACATCTTTAAGTCCATTATCCCCGAGATTAAGAAGTCCGGCTTCGACGGCATTCTGCTAATCGTCTCCAACCCGGTTGATGTTCTGACCTATGCTGCCATCAAGATGTCCGGCCTGCCCGAGGGCCACGTCATCGGTTCCGGCACCGTGCTCGACACTGGCCGCCTGCAGCAGATGCTTGGTGCCCACGTCGAGGTTGACCCGCGCGATGTCCAGGCCTATGTCATGGGTGAGCACGGCGACTCCGAGTTCGTCGCTTGGTCCAGCGCTCAGGTTGCCGGCGTGCCGCTGAACACCTTCTGCGAGCTTCACGGCCACCTGGAGCATGAGGCTGCCGAGAAGCGCATCGCCGAGGACGTCAAGAACTCCGCCTACACCATCATCGAGAAGAAGCACGCCACCTACTATGGCGTCGCCATGGCCGTCAAGCGCATCTGCACCGCCGTCATGCGCGATGAGCAGACCGTTCTGCCCGTCTCCTCGCTCATGGTGGGCGAGTATGGCCTGTCCGATCTCGCCATCTCTATGCCGACCGTCGTTGGCCGCGACGGCGTTGTCTGCCGCGTCCCCGTGCCGCTGGACGATGACGAGCAGCATGAGCTCACCGCCTCCGCCAAGGCCCTCAAGGACATCATCGACAGCGTCGACTTCTCCTGCTAAATCGAGCTCGCTAGAGCGAAAAGCTACAATGAAGGCGTC
>CABUTP010000196.1 GCA_902494545.1 uncultured Collinsella sp.
GACCGCAGCCGATACAGGCTTCGCTATCGATAATCAGTCCGCTCATCTATGCCATCCCCTCGATAATCTTGGCAAGCTTTGCCGCCTGTTCGACCGGCGTGCCCTCGATGGCCTCGCACGTTTGGTCACGGTCGGGCACAAACGAGCGCACGACCTGTGTCGGCGACCCGGCAAGACCGCAACGCGCGGGGTCGGCGTTCACGTCGGCGGCACTGACCACGCACACGTCCGCCTCCTCCGCCGCGCGAATACCGGCAATACTCGGCATACGCAACTGGCCAATCTCCTTGGCAGTCGTCATCGCACACGGCATCTCAAGATAGACCGTCTCCTCGCCGGCATCGCATCCGTGAACGAGCGCCAGCGAGCCACACGTCGTAAAGCCCGCGCTTTGCACGCAGCTCACGTCGGTCACGCAGGGAATCTCAAAGGCACCGGCAAGCTCGGGGCCAATCTGGGCCGTATCGCCATCCACCGCCATCTTGCCGCAGATGAGCAGGTCGAAGTCCTCGTCGAGCGCCTCGATGCCGCATTTGAGAGCATAGGTGGTCGCCAGGGTATCGGCACCCGCAAAGGCGCGATCGGTCAGCAGCAGCGCGTCGTCGGCACCTCGAGCGATGCAGTCGCGCAGCAGCAACTCGGTCGCGGGGATGCCCATCGACACCACCGTTACGCGCACGTCCATGCCAAAGCCGATAAAGTCGTCTTTCAGCGCCAGCGCGCATTCCAAAGCGCTCGCATCAAAGGGATTAATGACCGTCTGCTTGCCATCGCGCACGATGGTATTGGTCTTGGAGTCCATCTTGCCCTCGGTGCTGCCCGGCACCGCCTTGACGCACACCACCATATGGAAATCGCTCATCTTCACGCGCCCCCTTTCTGGACGAGCTCATCCAAGAGCTTCTCCGAAAACAGGTTTCCGCGACCCAGCTGCCCGGCAGGATCGAGTTGCAGCTTGAGCCGCGCCGACTCGACCATGGCCTCGTGGCCGTACATCGTCTCCAAGAAGCCCGCCTTGATCTTGCCGACGCCGTGTTCGGCGGAGACGGCGCCGCCCATGGCCGTGACCTCGGAAGCCCACTGGGCAAAGAGTTCTCCGCCGCGGCGGTAATCCTGCGCATCGCGCGGCAGAATGTTCACATGCAGATGGTTGTTACCGATGTGCCCCCAGGCGGCAGATTCAAGCCCGCTTTCGGCCAGCGTGCGGCGATAGAGGGCGATGACATCGGCCAAGCGTGCGTTGGGTACCGACATGTCCGAGCCCAGTTTGGTGATAGTGGGATCCGTGCGGCGACGCTCGTCGATGAGCATGTTGACGCTCTCGGGCACCGCATGGCGGAAGAATCGCTGACACTCGCGATCGACCTCGGTGCGCGCGACCCATGTCGCATCGTCGCTGCCGCCCGCAAGCTCCAGTACCCACCCCAAGTGATACAGCTCCTCGGTCGCCTGGGCTTCGTCGTCGCAGTCGAGCTCCACGTAGACACAGACCTTGGCGTCTTTGTCGAGCGCCGGCAGCGAGGCGAACGCGGTCGACTGCTCACGCTGACGACGCAGTATATCCAGGGCGCCCGCATCGAAATATTCGATGGCAGCCGCGTGGGACAGGACGGGACGCACAGAATCGGTGAAGGACACGGCCTTGTCTTCGCTGTCAAAGAAGCAGCTCACGCCCCAAACGACCGCAGGCGCCGTCTGCAGGGCAATCTCGAGCTCGGTGATGACGCCGAGTGTGCCACACGCACCGATAAACAGATCGATGGCATCCATATCGTCAGCAACGAAATAGCCCGAAGCATTTTTGGTCTTGGGCATGGTGTAGCCGGGAAGGTCGAGCTCGAGCGTGCGGCCCCGCACCGTGACGAGCGAAAGGCGACGACCCTGCACAAAAACCTCGCCACGGTGAAGCTCGAGCAGGTCGCCATCGGCCAGCACGACATGAAGGCCCGTGACGTGAGGGCGCATGGGGCCGTAAGCGTAGCTACGGGCGCCGGAAGCGTTGCATGCCGCCATGCCGCCCAGACAGGCAGATGCCTCGGTGGGATCGGTAGGAAAGAATTGCTCGGGAGCTTCTTGGAACTCCTCGTAGGCCTCAAGCGATGCCTGGTCCCAGCCGGCAGTCGGCAGCATTTTCTTGCCCAGCTGCTTGCGTAGCTCAGACAGCACGACGCCGGGCGCCACACGCAAAAGAAAGCGGCCCTGCTCATCGCGGCGAATGCCTAGGTAGCGATTCATGCGGGAAGTATTGAGAACGTGACCGCCATGAGGCACGGCGCCGGCGGCAAGACCGGTCCGGGCGCCCTGAACCGTCACCGGGACACGCTCGGCATGGAGCTTTTTCAAAATGGCGCGGACCTCGTCCTCCGTTGTCGGAAACGAGATGCTCGAGGCCTCGCCCGATGTGCGAGACTCATCGCGACCATACTCTTCGAACTCGTCGGTGAAGGGTTTGATGGTTGCAGACACGCGAACTCCCCCTTTAGCTAACTACAGTGTTTGCAGGGAGATGTTACCGCATCGTTTTGTCGACGTGTTCGAGACCGTCTCCATAATTGGCGATTTTTACGTTCGTGCAATTCGGCGAGCGGCAAGGTTTCCTCGGCAGACGATGCTTTTGACACATGTTGCTTTACCGCCAGCGGCCACGCAATTGTCGCTCGAAAAAAGTTGAAGTAATTTTTACCATCTTTTACCTGCGGAGATGTCAATCCGTCAAGCATTTGGTCAGAAATTGGTCAAGTAGCGACTGATACGGTCGGCATCGACAGCCAAAACCAATGGAAGTTTTGGCCCCAGAAGCAGGGAGGTTCCCATGGCATATTACTGGCCCCAGTACGGCGTCGCCATCGAGGTCGACGACGATCCCTATCTCCTGCCTTTCGACGAAGAGGCGTTCCCCGATACGGCGGTCTACCACGTCACCACCGATGTTATCTGCGACCCCGAGTCGTTCTCGGCGCTCGCCCACCACATCGCGCGTATCCACAACATCGAGCTCCCTCATGACTTCGACGAGCTCATCTACTCACGCCGCCTGATGCTTCACATGCTCTTTGGAGCGGACCCGTCCACGTTCGCACGCGTCTACACCACCAAGGACGCCGCATGAGTGCGAAGAAGCCGCCCCGCCTTGCAGGACTGGGGCGTCGCAAGAAACTCGTCGTTGTCTGCCTGGCTATCGTCTGCGCCCTCATCGCCGTAGGGTTATACGCCTGGCAGTCGCAGCCCGTGCCCGAAGCGGGCGCCTCAGTCACGACAGCAGAAGGTAAATCGCGCCAAGAAATCCAGGATGAGCTCGACGCCATCGTCCGCGACAACATGATGACGATCTCGGTCGCGCCGGTCGCACAGTTGCAGGAAGGCGGCAAGTTGCGCGTCAACGTGCAAAACGTCCAAGACAACAAGTTTCCCCAGCGCTTCCGCGTGATTCAAAACGACGAGACCATCTATGAGTCCGGTGTGGTCGAAGCCGGCAAGACAGTTGAGACCTGCCCCGCCGGCGATATCCAAGAAGGCGAGGCATATATCGAGATTCAGGCACTCGATGCCAAGACCTACGACA